>JBIIUD010000597.1:0-3056 GCA_044340175.1 Verrucomicrobiaceae bacterium | reverse complement strand
CCAGGCGAAGGGCAAGATCACCCGTGACGGCGTCTTCATCGAGAAGCTGGAAACGAACCCGCTGCAATACATCCCCGAGGAGCTGCGCCATCGCAAAGACACCAACGCCGTGCGCATCGACACGAACCGCCCCATGGCCGAGATCCGGGCCGAGCTGAGCAAGTATCCCACCACCACCCGCCTACTCATCAACGGCCCCATCATCGTCGCTCGCGACATCGCCCATGCGAAGCTGAAGGAGATGCTCGATGCCGGCAAGCCGCTGCCGGATTACTTCAAAAACCACCCCGTCTATTACGCCGGTCCCGCCAAAACACCCGCCGGCATGCCCAGCGGCAGCTTCGGTCCCACCACGGCCGGTCGCATGGACAGCTACGTCGATCTCTTCCAAAGCCACGGCGGCAGCATGATCATGATCGCCAAGGGCAATCGCGGCCAGCAAGTCACCGACGCGTGCAAGAAGCACGGCGGCTTCTACCTCGGCAGCATCGGCGGCCCCGCCGCTATCCTCGCCAAGGAAAACATCAAAAAAGTCGAAGTCGTCGAGTTCCCCGAACTCGGCATGGAAGCCATCTGGAAGATCGAGGTGGAGGATTTCCCGGCGTTTATCCTCATCGACGACAAGGGGAACGATTTCTTCCAAAGCGTCGGTCCGGGGTGCTCGGTGAAGCATTGAGCTAACGAGCCGGAGGCTCGAAAGAGATTAGCCAGTGGTGAAACCACCGGAACCGAATCGTGTCAACAGGCCTGCGCCCCGGCAGGGGCGCGAGAAGTGTGCGAGCACCATTGGCGATGTTGCCCGCCACACCTCGCGTGCCCTTCTCGCGCCCTTCCAGGGCGCGGTTCGTGTTTGGCGGGCGTTGTCCGGTGGTTGCACCACCGGCTCATTTCTCTCGTGCCTCCGGCACGGTCTGAATTCCTGGCCAGCGGCCGATTTCGTGATTGCGCGCACATTGCCCATCTGAAACCGTCCCTCATGCCCTCAACGCATCTCTCGTTGCACTACCATCTCGTGTTCAGCACGAAAAACCGGGAACTCTGGCTCTCGCCGACGCATCGGCAACGCGTTCACTCATCCACCGGCGGCATCCTCCGAAACATGGACGGCGTGGCGCATGCGGTGGGCGGCACCGGCGATCACATCCACATCGCGGCCGGTCTGCGTGCGACGCATTGTCTCGCCGACGTGATGCGGGAGGTGAAGAGCGAGTCCTCCCGCTGGATCCACGAGGAACTGCGCCTGGCGGGCTTTGCGTGGCAGGAAGGCTACGGGGCCTTCACCTTCGCCGCACCGGATTTGGAGGCGGTGCGGACTTATGTTTTGAACCAGGAGGAGCATCATCGTGTGAAGACCTTTCAAGAGGAATACGTGGCCATGCTGAAACGCGCCATGGTGGCGTATGAGGAACGGTTTCTGTGGTAGGCAGGCATTACCGAGCCGGAGGCTCGAAAGAAATGAGCCGGTGGTGAAACCACCGCAACCGGGCCGCCCCACCATCCCCGATACGGGATGCGCCCCGGCAGGGGCACGGTGGCGGTTTGGGGTGTGCTTCCATTCTATCAATTTGCTATCAATTCATGACAAATTGATAGCAAATGGGCGAGGCGTGATTATTTTGCTATCAATTGAGACCAAATTGATAGCAAATTGATACCATGAGAATGCTCCGCACCCCACCACCCCTGCAGGAACTGGTTCGCAAGGTAGGGCTGGATCGATTTTGGGAGCTTTTTTCCCAAAAACTGCCCGATGACCCCTACCTCCACTGGGACGAGGTTCGTCATCGTTCGCCTCCCGAAGGCATGACCATCGAGGAATGGTGGCTCAATCTGAGGCATCATCGCCAAAGCCAGTCCAAAGCTTTGCCTTTGTCCGATGCCAAAGGCGGCTCCTTTACATGGTTTTTGACGGACCGAATGCTTCTCATCCTCCATAAGCTCGACATGAGAGCTGGGGGAACCGTTTTAATGCCAGCCCAAGTCACGAATCCTGCGACCCGTGACCAATATTATGTCAGCAGCCTGATGGAGGAAGCGATCACCTCCAGCCAGATTGAGGGAGCGGCCACCACGCGTGAAGTCGCTCGCGACATGCTGCGGAGCCAGAGAGTGCCCAAGGACAACAGCGAGCGGATGATCCTGAACAATTACCTGACCATGCGCGAAATGGAGCAGTGGAAGCATCAAAAGCTGACCCCCGAACTCATCTTTGAGATCCACCGAAAAATCACTGAAAACACCTTGGACGACCCAACGGCGGCAGGAAGGCTGCGACGCGCGGATGAACTCGTCGAAGTGGTGGATGAGCAAACGGAGGAGGTGCTGCATGTGCCGCCCCATGCCAGCACTCTCGAAAAGCGCATGAAGGCGATGTGTGATTTCGCCAATCAATCGGAGGATTCTTCACCCTTCGTTCATCCGATCATTCGGGGTGTCATCCTACACTTCTGGCTGGCCTATGATCATCCCTTCAAAGATGGAAACGGAAGAACGGCCAGGGCTCTGTTTTATTGGCTGCTGCTGAATCGTGGCTTTTGGCTGTTTCAATTTGTGTCCATCTCCCAAATCCTGCTGCGCTCGCGCTCGCGCTACGGACAGTCCTTTCTCAAGACTGAAACCGATGGCAATGACCTGAACTACTTTTTGCTCCACCAACTCGAAGTGATCGAGCAGGCCATTCAGTCCCTGCACGACTACATTGCGCGCAAAACAAATGAAATAAGCGAAGCGAGCAAGAGGCTAAAAGCCTTGGAGGAGTTCAATCATCGGCAGGAGGCTTTGTTGAATCGTGCCATTCGGCACCCTGGCGCCGTGTTCACCATCGAAAGTCACCAAAACAGCCATAATGTCAGTTATGCGACTGCACGGGCAGATCTGCTCGGACTTGTCGGGCGGGGACTGCTCACTCAACGCAAACGCGGCAAAGCATTCGTGTTTGAAGCCCCTGCTGATTGGGAACAGCGTCTTCGTTGATCACACCGGAAAGCACTGACACTGAGTGCCAGCCTGCGGACGTCAATCTCGTTTGGCTAGCTTCGACAGCAGGCGCAGGATCT
>JBIIUD010000598.1:0-3056 GCA_044340175.1 Verrucomicrobiaceae bacterium | reverse complement strand
CCGGTGGATCGGATTGCGCGCAAACTGATCGAAGAACGCGGCGTGGCAGATCGCGTCGAAGTGGTCGCCGGCAACATGTTCGACGGTCTGCCCACCGATTGCGATGTGCATCTCTACTCAAACGTCCTGCATGACTGGGGCATTCCAGAGGTTCAGGCTCTGCTGAAGGTCTCCTATGAAGCGCTCCCCTCAGGCGGCCTGCTCATCATCCACGACGCCTTCATCAACGAAGCCAAAGACGGCCCGCTCCATGTCGCCGAATACTCCTGCCTGCTCATGCACTCCACCCAGGGCAAATGCTACAGCACCGGCGAATACGCCGCCCTTTTAGCCGAAGCCGGTTTCACCCCCGGCCCCTATCACGACACCCGCGTCGGTCGTGGCTTCATGACGGCGGTGAAGTGAACCTCCCCCCATAAAAAGAAGCAAAGGACCTCTCTCCTGTCTCGTTTACTCCCGCCCATGAAAAACTCTCTCTTGACCCTCCTCGCCCTGATCTGCCTCACTGGAGCCGCTTTGGCGGATGCCACAATCACCCTGAATGGCGTCCACAACTGCTGCGGCGGCTGCAAAAACGGCATCACCAAAGCCGTGACCTCCGTCAAAGGCGCTACCGCTGAAGTCGATGGCGAAACCGTGACCATCACCGCTAAAAACACGCCCACCGCCAAGAAGGCGCTGGCCGCTCTCTTGGACGCCGGTTACTCTGGCACGGGTGAAGGCATCACCGCCCCCGAAACCGCCGCCTCCGAGCGCAAACTCAGCGGTGCGACCGTCAGCGGCGCCCATCTCTGCTGCGGTAAATGCGTCAAGGCCGTCGAAGCCGCGCTCAAAGAAGTCCCAGGCATCACCGGCTCCAAAGTCGAGTCCAAAGCCAGCGAGTTCACCGTCGAAGGCGAGTTCACCGAAGGCGCGCTCATCGCCGCCCTCAACAAAGCTGGCTTCCACGGCAAAGTGAAGTAATCGACCCTCCAGACATCCTTTTCCACAAGGCGGATCCCCATGGGGTCCGCCTTGTGTGTTTTTGGAGTCGACGATCGTCAAAAAACACCTGTCGCAAATGCCAGAGAATGCGCCATGTTGGTCGCCCTCAAACCATGTCCACCGAACGCAAGACCCTCGAAGAACGCGCCCAGATGACCGATCTGGAGCGCCTGCGCCACTCCGCCGCCCACGTCATGGCCACCGCCATTTTGCGCCTTTGGCCCAATGCCCAATTCGCTTACGGTCCACCGGTGGAAACGGGCTTCTACTACGACTTCGACCTTCCCGACCACCGCATCACACCGGATGACTTCGAAAAGATCGAGGCGGAGATGAAAAAAATCGCCAAAGAAAACCAAAAGTTCGAATGGGTCGGCGTCAGTCGTGAAGAAGCCAAGGCCCTGGCCGAAAGCGGCCGCCTGGGTGGCCTGACCGAGCGCCCTGGAAACCCCAGTGTCTTCAAACTCGATTTGATCGACAAAATCCCCGAGGGCGAGCAGATCTCCTGCTTCAAAAACGGCGACTTCATCGACCTCTGCGCTGGCCCGCACGTGGGCTACACCAGCAAGTGCAAAAACGTCAAACTGATGTCCGTCTCCGCCTCCTTCTACATGGGCGACGAGACCAAACCGCAGCTGCAACGGGTTTACGGTACCGCTTTCCCTTCCCGCGAGGAATTGGACGCACACCTCGTCCAACTCGAAGAAGCCAAAAAGCGCGACCACCGCAAACTCGGTCGCGAATTGAAGCTTTTCCACATCGACGAGGATGTCGGCCAAGGTCTCATCCTCTGGACCCCGAACGGCTCGGTGATCCGTCAGGAATTGCAGAACTTCATCAGCGAGGAATTGCGCAAGCAGGGCTACCACCAAGTCTTCACCCCGCACATCGGCAAATTGACCCTATACAAAACCAGCGGTCACTTCCCCTACTACAAGGAAAGCCAGTTCGGAGCCATCATGGAGAATGAAGCCATGCAGCAGGCCGCTGATGCTGGCTGTACCTGTGCCGAAGTCATGGCGCGCTTAGACGCCGTTCCCAGCAAACTGCGCCACCAACTCAACGAGCGTGCTGGCAAGGAAGTCATCCCCGAAAGCCGAGTGCTGCCAGACGAAGACATTTTGGACGGCTTCATGCTCAAACCCATGAACTGCCCGCACCACATCAAGATTTTTGATTCTCAGCCCCGCAGCTATCGGGACCTGCCCGTCCGCCTCGCCGAATTTGGCACCGTGTACCGCTGGGAACAGAGTGGCGAGCTCAACGGCCTGACTCGGGTGCGCGGCTTTACGCAGGACGATGCCCACCTCTTCTGCACCGAAGAACAAGTCGCCGCCGAAGTGCAAGGTTGCTTGAGCCTCGTGAAGATCGTGCTCACCACCCTCGGCATGTCCGACTACCGCGTGCGCGTGGGCCTGCGTGATCCTGACTCCGAAAAATACACCGGCACCGCCGAGCAATGGGACAAAGCTGAAGCCGCCTGCCGTGAAGCCGCCGCCACTCTCGGCGTGCCCTTCACCGAAGAACCCGGTGAAGCCGCTTTTTACGGACCCAAGATCGACTTTGTCATCAAGGACGTGATCGGACGCGAGTGGCAGCTCGGCACCGTGCAGGTGGACTACCAATTGCCCGTCCGCTTCGATTTGAAATACGTCGGTGCCGACAACAAACCCCACCGCCCTGTCATGATTCACCGTGCGCCTTTCGGCAGCATGGAGCGATTCTGTGGTGTGTTGATCGAGCACTTTGCCGGTCACTTCCCCGCCTGGCTCGCGCCCGAGCAGGTGCGCGTCCTGACCGTGAGCGAAAAGAGTGACGCCTTTGCCGACGAAGTCTTCGCCAAGCTCAAGGCCGCAGGTCTGCGCGTCTCACTGAACAATGATGCGGATAAAATCGGCGCCAAAATCCGCAACGCTCAGCTCGACAAAGTGCCCTACATGCTCGTCATCGGCGAGAAAGAAGCCGCCTCCGGTGCCGTCGCCGTGCGCCATAGCCGCCGGGGTGACATCGGTGTCAAACAGGTCGATGAATTTGTGACTGAGCTACAATTGGAAGTGCGTGAGCGGCGGAAT
>JBIIUD010000596.1:0-3057 GCA_044340175.1 Verrucomicrobiaceae bacterium | reverse complement strand
GCCGGCGGGCTTTCTTTGGGAGCCGGGCACGGCGCTGGGGGAATCGCTCAGGGGGAAGTTTTTGCTGAATCAGTTTCCTTCGGGTGAGATGTCGGCACTGACGATTGAGGCGAAAGGGGCGTCGTTTGTGCAATCGGCAGAGGCGATGGTGAATCGCGGCATCATGGGGATCGGCATGGCGTGGGGGCCTGAGGGGGCGTTTTACATGGCGGACTGGGAGGGCGGGTATCCGCTGGATGAGAAGGGGTCAATCTGGCGGGTGGATGCGAAATCAGGGCGCGATGAAAAGGCCCGTGCGGAGGTGTTGGCTTTGCTGAGCGGGGAGTTCCAAAAGCAGACGGTGGATGAGCTAACGGAGTTGCTGGGTCATGCGGATCAGCGGGTGCGGGTGGGGGCGCAGTTGGAACTGGTGAAACGGGTGGAGTGGGAGCGATTGGCGGAGGTAGCGCGGGATGGCAAGGCGTCTGAATTAGCGCGGTGTCATGCGCTGTGGGGCTTGGGGATCGGCATGAGGCGCAGGCTGTGCGGGGCGGAGGTTGGTGAGGGCTTGGTGGCGGATGGCAGTGCGCGGCTGCGGGAGCAGGTGGCGAAGGTGCTGGGGTATGCACCGAAGGCGGAAGGGCTTGATGGACGCGTGCTGATTCCTTTGCTGGCTGATGGAGCGGCACCGGTGCGGGTGCAGGCGGGGTTGGCTTTGGGTAAGTTGAAGGTGACTTCAGCGAAATCGGCACTGGTGGTGATGGCGGAGCGTGATGGAGCGGACCCGGTGCTGCGTCATGCGGTAGCGATGGGGTTGGCAGGATGTGTTGAGGCGACTGAATTGGGAGCGCTGGCCAAGGCGAAATCGATGTGGGTGCGGGCGGCGGGGTTGCTGGCTTTGCGGGAGCTGCGGGCACCTGAGGTGGCGGTGTTCTTGACGGATGAGGAACCGCGGTTGGTGGATGAGGCGGCAAGGGCCATTCATGATGATGCGGGGGTACCTGCCGCGTGGCCGAAGTTGGCGGCGTTGATGGATGAGAAGAGGGCGTTCTCGGAGATGACGAGGCGGCGGGTGCTCAATGCAGCGTTTCGTGTCGGTGGTGCGGAGAATGCGATTCGGGTGTTGGACTTTGCGTTGGATGAATCCCAACCGGAGCCGCTAAGGCAGGCGGCGTTTGAGCATTTGGCGGAGTGGGTGGAGCCGCCGAAGTTGGATCGGGTGGATGGCATGGTGCATGATCTTTCCCAGCGGGATGCTGGCGGCGCGGATGAGGCGGCGTTGGCGCGGGTGACGGAGCTTTTGGCGTTGAAAGAGGCCAAGCTGAAGTCGGCGGCGATTCTGATGCTGGTGGCGTTGAAGGTGCCGGTGGCAGCGGAGGCGATGGTGACCATGATCGGTGACAAGTCGGCTCCGAGTGCGGTGCGTGCGGAGGCGCTGAAGCTGATGGCGGCGCAGCATGGCGACAAATCGGCCTTGGACGAGGCGCTGGCAGGCGCGTGGAAAGAGGATGTTCCGCGCGAGCTCAAGGCGGCGGCTCTGGAGGTGATGGTGGAGCGTCGGCCAGTGGCGTTTGCGGATCGATTGACGGCAGTGCTAGGCAAAGAGAAGGATTTGGCTTTGAAGCAGTTAGCGTTGGGTTTGGCAAGGAGTGTGGCGGCTGATGGCAAGGTCGCGACGGGGGCCGTGGTGGCGGAGTGGATGAACCGATTGAGTGCAAAGAAGGTGCCAGAGGAATTGGTGCTGGATCTGCTGGATGCTGCGGCGGTTTTGGGCGTTGTGGTACCGGAGTTGCAAGCGGCGGTGGCGGCCTATGAGACTGCGCGACCGGCTCCGAGTGTGGGCGCGAACGGGATACCGGTGATGCCGTTGCCGAAGGAGCTGCTCAAGGGCGGGGATCGTGAGCGGGGCAAGGAGGTGGTGACGAATCACTTGGGAGGCAACTGCTTGGCCTGCCATGTCGTGGAAGCGGCTGAGGGCAGCAATGTGGGGCCTGCGCTGACGGGAATCGGCAAGCTGAAACCACGGGAGTATGTGCTGGAGTCGCTGCTGCAACCTGGGGCGGTGATTGCACCGGGGTATGGCATGGTTTCGGTGACGAAAAAGGACGGGACTTCGGTGGCGGGGACAGTGATGGAAGATGCTGCCGAGTTGCTCAAAGTGCGGGCAACCGATGGGGCCGAAGTGCTGATGCAGAAATCAGAGATCGCGGTGCAAGCGCCCCCGATCTCGGTGATGCCGCCGATGCTGGGGATCTTGACGAAGCGCGAGGTGCGGGATGTGGTGGCTTATTTGGTGTCGCTGACGAAGCTGCCGAAGAAGGTGGAGGTGAAAGAGCATTGAGTGGTGGGGAGCAAAAAGGCGAGTGGTCTGGCGACACAGACGCGCTCCGGACCTCGGGTGAAAGGCGATGACCTGCGTGACCGCGAGTAGCAAGAGGAAGGACAAACCCGTGAGTGAAAGGGCACCGCTTGACTTCGGGGAGAATGATCGCCTAAAGGCTTAACTCCAACCATGCAGCTTCGGACTCCCGTTGGAGTTAAGGCTTTAGAGCAGTTTAATTAAAACTGTAGCCTCACTTTGGGGCGGCGGAGGTGGATCTGGGTCGTCGTCAGCTTGGGACGTATGTTCTCATATGCCCCGGCGCTGCCAACGGCCCATCTCCACCTCCGGCGCTCCCAAATCAGCGACCACATCTTTAATTAAAAAGCTCTAGCCGATCAGTGAGCTGGGGGTGCGAATGAGGAAACACCGTAGAGGGGCAGCGGCACACGTCACGTCTTCCTCTACGCGATGGGGTGTCACGCCCGTGTTCCGGCCAAGGCTATTCCCGAGTCACGGTTTCGTCGAGGTTCAGGAGCGTGCGGGCGGCGCTGAGGGGGTCGAGCTTTTGCAGGACGGCGAGTTCGTCCGGCTCAGGTGAGCGTGCGGTGCAGCGTTGGAAGGCGGTTTCGAGGCCGTCGGTGTGGATGATTTTTTCGAGGGCGGTGGCGAATTCGAAGAAGCCGGTGTCATTCATCAGGGTAAGGGCTTGGAGAGGGGTGTTGCTGCGGATGCGACGGGTGCAGGTGCTGAAGCCT
>JBIIUD010000595.1:0-3064 GCA_044340175.1 Verrucomicrobiaceae bacterium | reverse complement strand
GAGAGCGAAGAGGGCGGGTGAACCGCAGGTGACGACATGACCCTCCATTAGCACTCGCAAAGTCAGAGATCAAACATTCGTCCTCAACCCATCCAAAAAAACAAACCCAAGCCAATACCCTTCGTCAAAAACTCAATTTTACCTGAAAAAAAGCAAAATCTATGTTTGCCAAAACTTTCAGCGTCTTTATAAACTATCCAAGATAATTAATCTTATGGAACTATAAACTGAATTTAGCTAGTCAGCATCAATCACCTCTATCCCGACGACACCGGAAATGACAGCCTACGCTTCCACGCTCGACTTTCCACCACTTTTCAAGTGGCTATCAAAACTGCGCTTTATTCAACCCATGCGTGCTCAATTTCCGCGCTGGGCTCAGACAGGCGGCTGGCCGTGGTTTGGCCCTGCTGCGATTGATGACCACCTCATGCCTTGGGGCCGCAGCGCTCTCGGCAAACGCCACGGGAAAGGACCCCCCTTCATGCCACCTTCCGACCGCCCTACCGGCCCCGTTTTCCACCACATTCCCGTGCTTCTCGATGAAGTTCTCGCCGCGCTCGACCCGGGGCCAGGAAAACTCATCCTAGATGGCACCCTCGGCGGTGGTGGCCACTCCGAGGCACTGCTCAAACTCGGTGCCCGCGTCATCGGCATGGATCAGGATCATGACGCCCTGAAGGCAGCGAGTCAGCGACTGGAACCCTTTGGCGATCAATTTTGCGCACTCCATGGCAATTTCCGCCACTTCCCAGACATCCTTTCGGAGATCGGCATCAGTGGTCTGGATGGCATCCTGGTGGACCTTGGCGTCTCCAGTCACCAACTCGACGAGCCATCACGCGGTTTTTCTTTCCAGAAAGACGGCCCGCTTGACCTGCGCATGGATCCCACCAGCGGGCGTCCAGCCTCGGATCTTATTAACACCGCTGGCGTCGAGGAATTGACCCGAGTCTTCCGGGAATTTGGAGAGGAGCCACGCGCCTGGCAGATCGCCAATGTCATCGTCAAAGCCCGCACCACCCGCCCCCTCACCCGCACCCTAGAGCTGGCGGACCTCATCGCCAAAAATTCTCCTCCCCGTGGCAAGCGCCACCCCGCCACGCTCGTGTTTCAGGCCCTTCGGATCGCCGTGAATGACGAACTTTGCGCCCTTCAAGAACTGCTTCAAAACGCCCCCCGCTGGCTGAAGCCGGGTGGCCGACTGGCCGTGATCACTTTCCACTCCCTGGAGGACCGCATTGTGAAGCACACGCTTCAATTCCTCGCTACCAAGGAACTGGACCGCCCTGAGTGGCCAGCTCCACGGCCAAATCCAGAGCATTGCCTCCGTCTGCTTTCCCGCAAACCCATTGACCCCACTGACGAAGAGATCTCACGCAATCCCCGTGCACGCAGCGCCCGGTTGCGTGCGGCAGAACGTCTCGCCTAGCCCCCACACACCAACCCTGCGATGCCCAACAAAGCCCGCCGCCCATCTTATCGCAATCGCCTCAGCGTGGCCACGCTCACCAGCGCCACACTTCTCTGCGTCGTGCTAGCCTCGGCATTCGTCGCCTTTGTGGTTTCTCGCAATCGCCTCTCCGCGCTGGCGGACGAACAGCGCCGCGTCGAGCAGCAGATCGCCTTGTTCCACCAGGAAATCCAGGCCCTGGAAAAACGCATCGATACCAGCCTCACCCGGGACAAGGTCCATGAGCGACTCACCGCCGGCAATACCTTTCTCAAGCCCATAGAGCCCGGCTCCATCATCACGCTCACAAAGCTGCAAGCACCAGTTGTCATTGAGACTGAGACCGCTAGCCCCACTGTCGCACAAACCACGCTGCAATAAGTCACCGCCCAGATGCAGACCCTTCCCACACAGCAGCAACTCCGCCGAGATCGATCCATCTGCAATCGCATCATGGTCGTGACCAGCTTCCTGCTAGTGGGATTCTCTATCGTCACGCATCGCCTCGTTCATCTGCAATTGCACCAGCACGAAGAACTCTCCGCCCTAGCCGCCAAACGCTATCAGGACGAGCGCATCCTACCCGCCCAGCGTGGGTCTATCCGCGACCGCTCGGGCGAATACCTCGTCTTTGACGAAAAATCCAAGGAACTGCACACCGACCGCGCCCACCTCACCGAACCCGAACTGGTGCGCGAAAACATGGCCAAAATCATGGGCACCACCCCCAAGGATCTGGCTGCCCGTCTGACTTTGGAGCAACTGCTGGCCAGCTACCACCATCATATCGCCACCTCGTTGACTCAGCCACTGGGCATGGACACCAATGACATCCTCAGTGTCCTGCGGGATCCCCATCCCGTCATGGTCCTGAAGACCGACATCCCCGCAGACCAGGCCGAGACCCTCGAGTCCTATCTCAAAAGCCGCCACATCGTCGGCGTTTACATCCGCCCAGGCACCGAGCGCCGTCACGCCTCCCAAGACCGGCTCACCCTCACCCTCGGTGCCACCAAGCGCGACCTCGGCGGCATCTGGGGTGTGGAACAGCTTTGCGACGACGTCCTGCGCGGCACGCCAGGCAAGCGCTTCATCGAAAAGGACCGTCGCGGCATTGAACTGCCCCTCTTCCGTGGTGAAACCATCCCCGCCAAAAACGGCGCGGACGTCTTCCTCACGATCGACATGAACCTTCAGGACAGCGTCGAAGCCATCGTCGATCAAGCCTTCAAACTGCACGATCCCAAAAGCGTCGTCGCCATCCTCACCGACCCAGCCACCGGCGCCATCCTTGCCATGGCGTGCCGTCCCCACCTCAACAAAGCCGACAACACCGGCAACTGGCGTAACATCCCCGTCTCAGACGCTTACGAACCAGGCTCCGTCATGAAGATCGTCACCATGGCTGGCGCTCTTGATGCCGGCATCATCAGTGCCAACACCCTCATCGACTGCGGCAAAGGCCACTTCTCTTCTTCCGAACTGGGCGGTGCCGACATTCATGACGACGAGTGGAACCTCGGCACGCAACCTGCCTGGGGTGTGCTCGCCCACTCCAGCAACATCGGCACCTACAAGATCGCCCGCTCCCTTGGCTGGGAACGTTTTGAA
>JBIIUD010000594.1:0-3066 GCA_044340175.1 Verrucomicrobiaceae bacterium | reverse complement strand
CGCCTCGATGTGCTCTTTCAAGTTCAATGCCGCACGATTTTGAATCTGCGAAGGCTGGTTCCAGCCATGGAGGTGACAGTGTCGGATGAGGAGTTTGTTGCGCTCGCCATCGGGCAGCGTCTTGGAATCAAACGCGTTCTCACCCGGACTCTGCCCCGCTTTGAATCCCAGCGTGTCCACCTCCAGCGGCCCGGACCAGAGGTGGCAATTTTCAATGGTGAGACTACCACGTGACGCGCGATCGGGATCAAACTGGATGCAGTCGCCGGAGGTGTGGGAGATCTCGCAGTTGCGTATGGTGACGTCGCCCCAATGCCCGGTGATGCCATGCGCGTCCTGTTGCTCTTCATAAGTGCCTTGCAGCAGATGATGAATGTGGCAGTTCTCAATCACCACGCGGGTGCCAAACACGCCGACGCCATTGCCGGAGCCGTTGAAGATCTCGCAGTTGCGCAATGTCACGTCATCCGCCGTGATTTTGACGATGTTGCCGCCCCGGCCCTGGGCATCGACACGGTAGTTCTCATACACCCCGGGCTTGGTGATCTGCAAACGATCCACCACCGTGGGCTTCTCAAGCGCGCCCACTTTTCCGGTCGTTCCGGCCAATGGTTCGGCCTGCGCCAAAGAAAGCGTTAAAAAGAGAGCGGTGAGGGTTTTCATGCGACTGCTTAACGCAACCTCAGCCCATGCCGTTGCCAAAAAGCTTGCAGCGCGGCGGGTGAACCGTTGAAGACGTTGCGCTCGGTGGGGCGGTCGAGATTGCCGAAGTAGGGGCTAAAACGATAAGGGCCATGGTTGTAAACCTTCGGCCGCGAGCGCCCGCCTTCCCAATCGACACCGCCATACTGCCACAGCGCCCAGTTGCCCCAGACGCGGTATTGATCCAGCAGGCCTTTGGGATTTCCTGGTGCGGGATAGACCGGGCCGGCACCACTTTCATGCGAGTAAAGCGCTAGCCAGTAGGGCATGCGGCGCAGTTTGGCCTTGGTCGAGGCATCGGCTCCGCTGAGCAGTTGCTTCAAATGCGTGCTGTTTTCCAAATACGCCACTGGAATGACGCCCGTGCGGGCCTCCACCCGCTCCATGAAGCGCACGATGTCCGAAAGGCGGGAGTTGGCGTCAAAGTCACCGCAGAGCAGGAGGGCGGGAGCGTTCCATGACCGACCGCGCGCCAGAGCCTGGGCGCGGGCGATGAACTGATCTGCCTGCGCTACCGCATCGACATGGGTTTGCAGACGGTAATAGACGCCCGGGAGCATTCCGGCGCGATCCGCGGAAGCCAGGAAATTGGCGCACTTGGTATCCAGGTTTCCACCTTTGCCTGCGCGGGCGATGAGTCCGACCGCGCCATTGGCGCGCAAGGCGGAGACGTCATGCTCGGAATAACTGCGCCCCTCCCGCTGCTTCTCTTTGGGGTCGTAAGCGGAGACATTGATGATCTGGGGCAGGCCTGAGGGTGACGAAGGCTGGCTGGCGAGACCGCCGCTCGGGCGGGGCGCGGTGCAGTTCACGAGGAGGCAAGCTAAAAGCAAAAGCACGAGACGTTTCATGAGGGCAAAAAGGGGATCGATCAGCGCATCGTTAAAGCCCCTGCCTCCCGGCGCAACTGTCGGTTTGAGCACGCGCCTTTACGAAACATAAGGCTCGGCGTTTGATTGGCAGCGTTGGAGCCGTTAGATCCTACCTTATGCTGCCTCGTTTTTTCATGGTCATGCTCGCTGGCTTCCTAGCACTGCCTTTGCACTCTCAGACGCAGGAACTGCCAGACATCACCTCAGTGGCTCCCGATTTGACCGTGCCAGAGATGATTGTTGCCACACCTGCCGCCGGACGGCGAGTGCGGACCGTGACGACTGGGTGGACGGGCACAGCGGTGCATCACGCGCTGTATCTGCCACCAGACTGGACGCCCCAGGCGAAGCTGCCCGTGATTGTCGAGCTGCCGGGAAACGGCCCCTACCGGAACGCCTATGGCGACACTTGTGATGGCTCAGTGGCGGGTTGCCGCCTCGGGTATGGCATCAGTGGTGGCCGCGGCATGATCTGGGTGTCCGCTCCGCTGGTGGAGATCACTCCGGAAGGGGTCAAACAAAACGCGGTGAAATGGTGGGGCAACGTGGAAGAATCCAAACGCTACCTGACCGCAACGGTGAAGGAGGTGTGTGCTCAGTTCGGCGGGGATGCGGAGCGCGTGGTGCTGTGCGGCTTTTCCCGGGGCAGCATCGGCTGCCACTACCTCGGACTCAATGATGATACCATCTCAGGCCTTTGGCGCGCGTTGATCTGTCACAGTCACTTTGACGGAGTGGTTGAAAAATGGCCGTACCCAGGCGCGGACCGGGCATCTGCTCTAGCGCGTCTGAAGCGCCTGGGGGATCGGCCCTTGTGGATCAGTCACGAGGGGAGCACGGCGGGGATCGAGGCCTATCTGCGCGGAACCGGTGTCGCCGGGAAGTGGACGTTTGCGGCGCTGCCGTATCGCAATCACACCAGCGACTGGGTTTTACGCCCCATTCCCGAGCGGGACAGGTTGCGGGCTTGGCTAGCTAAAGCGCTGAAATAGAGGCTATTGCGCGCAGGCAAGATGCGGAAGTTCTTGCCAGATGGTCTGGGAGTCCCTAGGTTCGCGATTTCATGAGTTCAAGCCCTTCAGATACCCAGCCCACCACCCCGACTCCCGATTGGGAGAAACTGGAGGAAAAGCCCGAGTTTCGGGCATTGCTCGCTCGCAAGGCGAAATTCATCATCAGCTCCACGATCTTTTTCGTCGTGTATTACTTTGCGCTGCTGATTCTGGTGGGGTGGTTTCCAGACTTCATGAAGAAAGAAGTGCTGGGGCGGCTGAATGTGGCCTATCTCTTCGCGCTCTCGCAGTTCTTCATGGCCTGGGGTTTGGCCTGGATCTACACCCGCCAAGCCGCACAGTGGGATAAACTGGCGGCCGCCATCATCAAGAATCACTAATTTTACCCGAGGACGACACAAGAGATGACGATTGCTGTATGGATGTTTTTGGCCTTCGTGGTGGGCACGCTAGGCATCACAATTTGGGCTGCGAAAAAA
>JBIIUD010000593.1:0-3070 GCA_044340175.1 Verrucomicrobiaceae bacterium | reverse complement strand
TTTCAAACGTAGACGAACTCTGACCTGCGGGTATCGTCACCACGCCCGGCAACGCCACAAAGTCCTCCCCCGACCTCGCTGTGCTGGTCGTGGCCACCGTATAATTCACGTTCAACGCTGACGTCACGGGCCCGGTGCGCCTCACCGTACAGATCACCGACTCACCACCACCTTCCTCCACCTGGGCTAGATTTGCTGTCAGACTTACCGTCGGCAGCGGCGTGTCATTATCCACGATCCCGACTGTCGCAGACAGGGATGTCCCAGGAGCAAAACTGGCATCCTGTCCCAGCACTAGGGTCACGGTTTCAAAGCCTTCCTGCAGCACTTCATTGACCGGCACCACCGCCACATCCAAAAACCCCGCCTCAGCAGGAATCGTGAAAGCCTGCCACGGTGTACTTGTGACCGCCGTGTAGTCCGGACTCAAGACATAGTCGGACGTTTTCACCGCCGTACCCTGCGCGGCAAAAACATAGACCGACAGCGGCAACGCGGTAGAACCTGTGCGACTGATCCTGAATGTCCCACTCCCCCCGCCTTCGGTGGCGACAGGATTGATCGCGGTGATGTTGAGAATCGGCAGTTCATCCACAGTGAAGTCTGCCCCAGAAAAACTTGGTCCCACGCTGATGCTGTTATTGAACAGTTCATTGAAGAGGAAGCCATGCACCGCTGGCGTCACGGTGTAAGTTCCCGCCGTCAAGTTGGACAACGTGTAATACCCGTCGGAATCCGTCAGTGTTCCATTGGTCCCACTCGTACTCACATTGATCCCCCCCACCCCTAGACCTTCCTTGGTGATCCGCCCAGAAATCGTGAACCGACTGTTGCCATTCCCCACCGTGATCACCGCATTGCGAATCGTGCTACCGCCCTTCATGTCTGACACCACACAGTTCAGCGTGTAAATGCCGCTGGTGGTAAACGTACGGGTCACACTGGCCGCATTCGGGGAAATCGTACTGTCAGGCCAAATCCACCCATAACTCAGTTCGTCCATGTTCGGGTCCGACGCTGTGACCGTGAATGTCACGGGGTGATTCGTCGGCACCACACTCGGAGCTGACAAGTTGGCCAGGGGTGGCTGATTGCCAGGGAACAAGCCAAAGTTCACCCGCACGTCCAGGCTGTGCGGCACTGTCGTCGTATTCACAGCCAATGTCGTCAGATGCAATCCCGCCTCAAGATCCGAAAAGGTCCGCCCCACCGTGATGGCCGCATCAGTCCGATCATTCGGTGACCCCGGCGTGGTGTCCAGCAATTGCAAATTCCCACCCGAGTTGGCCGGCCATTTCCATCCCAACAGCAAACCATTCGTGGCCCAGTTGTTCGTGCTAAATAACGTCCGGTATTCCGCCCAGTAAGTGCGATTCTGATCCTTCTGAAGGCGCAGACCATACATCTTGCCAGGCTCTAGTCGTGGGCTATCAAAAGCAAACACTCGGTAGGTGCCACTGCGCGTGATCGGCGGCACAAACTCATCCGGCAGCCACTTGATCTGGTTCTTCGCCTGCACATTCCAATGCCCGTTCGGCGGTGAGGTGCTGCCCATGTTGTCGTAGATGTCACCATACTCCACATTCCCTCCTGGCCCGATCACACTGGCCCCGTTGGTCTGCCAAAAATTGGCATGCGCTAACCCAAAGGCATGACCAATCTCATGAGAGCAAGTACTCGTGCTATCACTCCGCATCCACACATTGCCGCCTCCGCCATAACTCGTCGGCGAGCGCGCACCGCCGTTCGAACGCAGGATCGTGCAGTGATAGTCCTGCCAATCATAACCCATCTTCCGGGCCTCTTCTTTTGCATGCGTCATCTCGATGCCCAGACCATCCACTTCCTTGATGAACCCACTCGTTGAGTCCTTACCGAAGTACCATGCCTGATTGCGCGGCAGCGTGACCGGTGGGATCACCGTCGCCTGCAGCGTCAAGCGTCCATAGGACGTCACCTGATAGAAGTCTCCCGTCTCACGCAGCATGTTCAACATAGTCGCCTCACTCGCAGGCACTTGGCCCTGATCAGCAAAGATCGCCGGTATGCACAGCACCTTCACCACCCCCACAGAAGGCGTCGGTGCCGAGGGCAAAATGCCGGTGAATCCCTGCGCTCCACCGGAGGAAGCTTCCCCGTAAATGAGCGATTGCTCATAGAGTAGGGTATGACTGCCATCACAAAGATAAACAATCTCTCCATAGGCCTCCAACACAGCATCACCCACTTTCACCGTCACCTCCGCCGCTGGGGCTTGGGTTCGGATGCCAGATATCGGACACACCTCCACCGCCACCTTGTTTGAATCAGGTTTCTCACCGATCTCTAATCGGCGAATCGGACTCTCGTTCACGGCGAAGTGCCCATCGAGCGCCACGCCGTTGAGAGAGGCATTCATGGTCCAGCCCACCCCCTCGGCCCGGCGGCCATAGACATGAGCGCGCAGTGTTTCCCCGTTCTCCAACTCAGCGTAACGCAGCACGGGCGGACCAGCCGCCTCAGCCCCAGCTTCAGGGGCCGCCCAGTAACTTCGAATCACTCCCCTGCCCGCAATCCTCTGTTCCAACTGCGCCACGACACCCGCCGGCAGCGCCTGACGCACCACCATGGGCACCGCCGCCTCGAGCGCCTGCTGCGGATCACTCTGAATGACCTCCTTGTACCATGCCCGCCGCCGAATGGCCAAAGCCCGACCTTCATCCTCAAGGGCACGCCTAGCCTCAGGTTCAGCCGTTAGATAGCGGCGCGTCCAACCTTGAAAATCTTCCAACTCAGACACCAAGACGGGCGGCTTGGAAGGCAAACCTGACTGGCCCTGGAGTGCTGGCAGTACCGCACGCTTTCCTCGAACCGCAGATTGATCGAATTTTCCCTTGGCGGGTACATCAACCTTTGGACTGGCAATAAACACCACGCTCCCACACGCGGCAATCAAGACAATGGCCGCCCATAGCAAGCGCTTGAAAGGGAGGGTTGGACTCATTCAAATCTTGATGGCTTTCCATAATTTAGCGAATTCAGCCTCAAATGGGAAGACAAAAAACCCTCTCTAAGCGGCAGCGCGACGCCA
>JBIIUD010000592.1:0-3072 GCA_044340175.1 Verrucomicrobiaceae bacterium | reverse complement strand
TTGTTGCGCTGAAATCCAGTGGCGATCATCTGCGCCTCCGTCGCCCCAGGCATCAAATCACCTGCGATCTGCTCCTCCAAAAACACATTGTAGGGCTTGTTGCGATTGAAGGCATCGATCACCCAGTCCCGCCACAGCCACATGTGCCGCCCGCCATCAATGGAAAAGCCATTGGTATCCGCATAGCGCGCTGCATCCAGCCAGTCCAGGGCCAACCGCTCGCCGAAGTGCGGGCTTGCCAGCAACCGATTCACCACCGCCTCATAAGCGCCCGACCCCTTTTTCACAAAATCAGCCACTTCCGCCGCACTCGGAGGCAGTCCGGTCAAATCCAAACTCAACCGGCGAATCAACGCATGCGCATCTGCTTCGGGTGAAGGTGTCAGCCCTTGTTTTTTGAGTTCCTCTGCCACGAAAAAATCGATGAGATCCACCCCCTCAGGTACCTCCGCTTTCTTCGGTGAAATGAAGGCCCAGTGCCCCTCATACTTGCCGCCGGCCTCGATCCAACGACGGATCAACTCTTTCTGCTCTGGCTTCAGCGTCAGGTGCGACTTCGGCGGCGGCATCACCTCTTCTTCATCGTCACTGATGATCCGCAGCCAAATCTCACTTTTCATCGGATCACCCGGCTTCACTGGCACCAGGCCATTGCGCTCCGTGTAAGCTCCCTCCGGCGTGTCCAACCGCAGCTTTGCCTTCCGACTCTTCTCGTCAAAGCCATGGCAGGAGAAACAGTTCTCCGAGAGCAGCGGGCGGATGTCGCGATTGAAATCCGGCACCGCCGCCGACAGGACCAGACCGTAGGACAGATGAAAAAAGGAAAGAGCTAGGGCGCAAGATCGCATCCCCAAGGAAACGTTCATCAGCCTCGAAGCCTATCGCCACTCACGAGAAGCCCGGGAGATACTGCGTCTGACCCGGTGGCGTTTGGGGTACTTTGGTCTTTTTGTCCTTCGCCTTGGAACGATACTTGGCCGTCTGCACTGGCGCATTCCTGACCTCCTCGATCACCCTGTCTTCGAGCACATTCTCGCCAATCCGGATCGCACGCTCACCAGAGGCATTGGAGGCACTGCCGGTGATCACTACTGGCGTGCCATGCGGGGTCACTCGGTATAAGATAGCGGCCATTTGTGTCGGCAATCGGATGCAACCGTGGGAGGCAGGGAACCCGGGCAGATAGCCCTCGTGCATGCCCACCGGACCATTCACCCGCATGAAATACTTCATGCTTGCCCCCAAATAACGGCTTCCCGGCGGCTTCTTGTCCTTGCGGCAGTCCACATCTCCCATCACCACATTGTCAAACTCATCCACGTAGTCACCGTAGCAGGATGATCGGTGATGCAGGTCTTTCTCCGAGATCTTGAACGAACCCCGCGGAGTCGGGTGACTCGGGGTCCCTGAGGAAATTGGCGACAACCCTACCAGTTGACCTCCCTTGTAGTAGCGCAAGCGTTGCTCACTGAGATTGATCTCAATCTTAGCAGCCCCTGACACACCGTCGCCCTGCCAAAAAGCAGCGGCAGGGAGCGCCGTGCGTACGACCTCCTGTCTCGGCGCCGGGCTACTGCAACTGCTGACCAGTCCAGCCACTGCCAGCAGCGGCAAGAGGCGAACATCAATGAAGACACTAGCGCGATGAAAAACGGAATTCATGAGCGACCATCATGCCTTCAAACAATGAGCGCGCCAGTGCAGGATTGGGATTTTGTGATAGAAAAGGACAGTCGGGGGAAAGCCTAGCTTTCCCCAAACCCCTCCAATCCATCAGGAATTCTCCGCCAGATCCTTCATCTTCTTCACCTCACGCATCCGCTGCTGATGGTCCAGCGTGCGTTTGCGCAGACGGATCGACTTCGGTGTCGCCTCCACCAACTCATCGGGAGCGATGTATTCAATGGCCCGCTCCAGGCTGAACCGGATCGGTGGCGTGAGTTGGATGCCCTTGTCACCGCCCGCAGCACGGAAGTTGGTCAATTGCTTCGATCGTGTCGGGTTCACCGGCAGGTCATCCGTACGTGGGTTTTCACCGACCAACATGCCATCATAAACGGGGTCACCAGGAGCCACAAAGAGTTTGCCCCGCACCTGAATCGTATCCAGCGCGTAGCCGGTGGCCTCACCAGACTCCGTACTCACCAGCGTTCCCGTGGTGCGCGTGCTCATCGCCCCGCAGTGCGGTGCGTACTCTTTGAATAGGTGACTGAAAATCCCGTGACCACTGGTCAAGTTCATCAGTTCAAACTCAAAGCCGATGATGCCGCGTGTCGGGATCGTCGCCACGATGGTCGTGCTGTGCGCATGAGGTTTGATGTCATCAATCCTCCCTTTCCGGGCCGATAGCCGCTTCATGATGCCACCCACGTATTCTTCAGGCGACTCCACCCAGAGCGTCTCAAACGGCTCCAGCGTCGTGCCATCTTCATCCTTCTTCGTGATCGCCACCGGACGTGACACACACACCTCAAAGCCTTCCCGGCGCATCTGCTCCACAATCACCGCGATCTGCATGGAACCACGCGCACTTACCGCAAAAACACCCGCAAGATCCGTATCACGCACTTGGATCGCCACGTTCGCCTTGGATTCCTTCATCAGGCGGTCGCGGATCTTCCGGGATGTCACGTGATCGCCTTCCCGACCCCCCAACGGGCCATCGTTCACGGAGAACTGCATCTCGATCGTCGGTGGATCAATCGCCACAAACGGCAGTGCCTCGCCCGTCGCTGAACCTGCAAGGGTTTGACCGATATCCACTTCATCAAAACCCGCCACCCCAATGATGTCACCGGCGGTGCCTTCAGGGGTCTCCATGACACCCAGACCCGTGTATTGGAAAACCTTGGTCACCTTGAAAGGCTTGGCTGCCTCCCCTGGCTCCTTGCCCAACAGGAACATGCGATCGCCGATTTTGACCCGGCCACGATTCACTTTGCCCAACATCACACGACCCACAAAGTTATCCCAGTCGATGTTGCTCACCAGCATCTGGAATTCCCCTTCGAGTTCCGCCTTCGGTGCTGGAATGTGATCCACGATCTTTTGCAGCATGAAGGCCATGTCATG
>JBIIUD010000591.1:0-3073 GCA_044340175.1 Verrucomicrobiaceae bacterium | reverse complement strand
TGGGAAAGTTTTCGTTGGGCGCGTGAGCTTGGCAGTCCGGCAGCGCCAGACCCAGCAGCAAGGTCGGTGCACCGAGCACATCCTGGAAAGCCTGGACGATGGGAATGCTGCCACCTTCCCGGATGAGGGCGATTTGGCCGCCAAAGGTCTGGGTGAGCGCACGCTGAGCCGCAAGGCCAAGAGGAGAATGTGGGTCCATCAGGTAAGCTTGGCCGGTGTGACCTCGGACGATATTCAGAGTCACCACGGGTGGAAGCTGAGCGCGGAGATGGGCTTCAGCGGCGGCCAGGATCTTTTCGGGGTCTTGCGCCGGGACGAGACGGAAGGACAGTTTTACAAAAGCCTCGCGCCCGATGACGGTCTTTGAGCCCTCGCCCTGATAACCCCCGCCGATGCCATTGACCTCCGCCGTGGGGCGAGCCCAGCGGCGTTCGCGTTCGGTGTAACCTGGCTCGCCAAAGAGGGCGGGTGAGCCAGTCAGCTCGAGGGTTTCGGCGTCGCCATCTCCCAGGGACTGCCAAGCGTTGCGCTCCCAATCCTGCAGTGGCAGAACCTCATCGTAAAACCCGGGGATGAGGACTCGACCTTCTGAGTCATGCAAAGACGCGGCCAAACGCGCCGCCATGGTGCAGGGGTTGGCGATGGCACCCCCGAAGATGCCGGAATGCAAGTCGATGGCAGGGCCGTGCACCTTGGCTTCCATGCAGGCGATGCCGCGCAAACCGTAGGTGAAGGTGCCGATGCCGGGGCCGACCATGCCGGTGTCGGAAATGGCCACAACATCGCAGGCCAGGAGATCGCGATGCGCTTCGAGGAACGGCTTCAGATTGGGGCTGCCGATTTCTTCTTCACCCTCAAAGAGGATCGTGAGATTGACCGGCAAATCACTGTGTTTCGAGAGTGTTTCGGTCAGACCTTGGACATGCGCCATGAGCTGGCCTTTGTTGTCGGTGGCTCCACGGCAGTAGATGCGGCCATCGCGGATGGTCGGTTCAAAGGCAGGGGTGCGCCACTCGTTCAGGGGTTCAGCAGGCTGGACATCATAATGACCGTAGAGCAGGACTGTGCGGCGGCCGGGGAGATGTTTGTTTTTAGCAACGAGAATCGGGTGCCCTGGTGTCTCGTGAAGTTGAGCGTCGAGGCCGAGCGCCGACAGTCGGTTTTGCAACCAGACGGCGCAGTCGCGGGTGTCAGCGCGGTGCGCGGAACTGGTAGAGACACTGGGGAAGCGCAGCAGAGTGAGCAGATCGTCGAGGCCGGGAGGGTTCATGGCGTGGAGGTGGGGATCAAGGTGAAACAGGAGCGGTCAGCGGACATTCATCCATGGAAGCTGTTCGGCGCGGTTCAGGCGCTGCCAATTGTTGTAGGCCAGCATGCCGAAGAACACTGCGGCAAAGAGTTGGCCATTCAGCAGTCCCATGTAGAGGGCTAAAGCGACGGCGCAGACTAAGCTGAGCCCCAGCGCAGTGCGCTCCCGTTGCGGACCAAACAGGGCCTCGCTGATGCGGCCCCCGTCCAAAGGAATGATGGGCAGAAGATTGAGCGCGCCCCAGAAGATGCTGATGAAGAGAAAGCTGCCGATGGCATAGTTCAGCAAGGGAGAGTCCATCGGGATGGAGCGGGTGAGGAACCAGAGCAGCAAGCCTACCCCGATTTGTAGGCCGGGACCTGCGGCACTGATCAGGATTTGCTCCCGCCGACTGCGCCAACCGGAGCCGATCGCCAGCCCACCAAAAGCATAGAGAATGATCTCTGCATGGCGTTCTCCGAAACGGCGCATGACCAAGGCATGACCTAGTTCGTGGATCAAGATGGAGAGGAAGACCATCGCGATCCAAACGACGACACCTTGCATCTCGGTCGGCGTGCGTGCCGTGAAAGCCCCGCCCAGCAGGGCTGAGTTCAGCCAGAACAGCCAGTGGATGCGGATGGGGAAGCCGAAGAGAGGGAATTGAAGCATAGGCGTGCTCTTGAATACGCAAGAAACGGCAATTGGTCAAAATAAAGGCTCATGAAGAGGCTAGGGTTCTTGACTGCGTTGTCGGTGACGCGTGCAGAGTTTGTCGAGATTTTGGGTGACGGGAGAGGGCTCGGATGGAAAAGGGTGAGGTAGCAAAAATGGCAGGCACTCAAAACAGAGCTGACTCGGGGTTCGACGTGAACGAACAATTGGCGACGCGGCGGCGGGCGTTGGTGGCGGCTGGGATCGATACGGAGGTGTTTCGATTGGTGAATGGGGCTGAGGACGCCATGCCTGGGCTTTTTTTGGATGTGTTGGGGAGGCATTGGATCGCCCAGGTGAAGGATCGGGGACTACCCCAAAACTGGAAACAATGGGTGGACGCCGGTGTTTGTGAGTCACTTTGGGTCAAACAATTGAGCAATGGCGAAAAAGAAGCGCCAATATGCGTCGCAGGCACGGCACCAGAGGCTTTTGTTGTGAACGAATCTAGCATCAAGCTCGAGGTCCAGCCTGCCGCAGGCTATTCCTGCGGTCTGTTTTTGGATCAAAGGGACAATCGGCGCCACGTTCGAAACGCAGTTTTGAACCAGCCTGGAGCACGGGTGCTGAATTTATTCTCCTACACCTGTTCGTTTTCAGTGGCCGCGGCGCTGGGCGGAGCGGTGGTGACCAGTGTGGACCTGAATGCGGGCTACTTGGCCTGGGGGAAACGGAATTTTGCCCTCAATGGGCTTGATGCGGAGGCGCACCACTGGATCAAAGGCGACTCGTTTGATTGGTTGGGTGCCTTTGCCAAAAAAGGCAGACAGTTTGAGGGCGTGGTCCTAGATCCGCCGACTTTTTCGCGGGGCATCAAAAAGAAAGTCTTCCGGGTGGAGCAGGATTACGCTGAGTTGGTATCCCTGGTAGCGGCAGTGATTGCCCCGGGGGGATGGCTTCTGGCCTGTGCCAACACTTATCGAATGGAGTCTGCGGCCTTTGAGGCTGCAGTGAGAATGGGCCTGCAAAGGTCAGGACGAAAGGCAAAGGGCGGTCTGGAGGCGGTGCCTATGCCCTTGGATTTTCCTGGTTCGACCTATTTGAAGTGCTACCGGGCTTGGCAGGTAGAAT
>JBIIUD010000590.1:0-3074 GCA_044340175.1 Verrucomicrobiaceae bacterium | reverse complement strand
GCACGGCCGTCTGGAGCATTGGTGAAGGACTCCAGCATGGTGTGGCTTTGAAACCGATCCCGCCAGAAATTCGGCGGGAAACGGCGGGCGGCGACGAGGTGACCGTCCGCGCTGCGTTCCTGGATGATATCACCGCCGATGTCCCGCAAGGGCGTTTCCAGCACGTCAAAGACGAAGTCAGGCGTGAGAATGGCAGGGGCGCTCTCGGAGGTGTCGGCACTGCCGGTCTCTTCGTTGTAGGCGCGCCAAAAGTAATCCAGCATCTCCTGCGGGGTGCCGAAGAAGACCATTTTGCCGCCTTTGTCCAGCAGCAGGGCCTTATCAAACATGTTCAGCAGCCGGGAACTGGGCTGGTGGATGGAGGCGAGGACGATCTTGTTGCGGGCGAGCGAGCGGATGATGTCGAGAACGTGCTCGGAGTCCTTGGAGGAGAGGCCGGAGGTGGGCTCGTCAAAAAGGTACACGTCGGAAATGCCGATCATGTCGAGGCCGGCGTTGAGGCGCTTGCGCTCGCCCCCCGAGAGGTACTTTTGCTGCGGGGTGCCGGAGAGCCTCATGCGCAGATCCGCCAGGCCGAGTTCGGCCAGCTTGGCTTCGACCCGGCGGCGGCGGTCCTCGGTACGCAAGTGCGGGCAGCGGATGGCGACGGAGCAGTCGAGGTTTTCCTGGACGCGCAGCAGGGGGTCAAAGGCGTCCTCCTGTGGAATGTAGGCGATGTAGGGCGACAGGCTGCCGAGATTCCCATAGAGCGGCAGGCTATTCATGAGGACCTCCCCTGCGCGCGGCTTCAACTGAGCGCCGAGCACACGCAGCAGGGTGCTTTTGCCGCAGCCGCTGGGCCCCATGACGCAGACCATCTCCCCGCGCCGGGCCTGGAAGCTGATGCCGTCCAGCGCGGTGTCCCGCCCGTCAAAGCGATGATAAAGCTCCCGCACCTCCAGCAGGCGGACGACGTTTCTTTCCTCCTCGATGATGCGGTCGGCAAAGTGGCAGCGCAGGTACTGGCCCTCCCCCAGGGTGATGGTGGCGCCGTCTTCGAGTTCCAAGCGCTCGCGCACAGGGATGGGACCGACAAAGATGGGCCGGGCGGCGCGCAGGACCTCCACGGAGCCGTTCTTCTGCGCGTAATTGCACTCGATGCGCAGGAGGATCTCGCCATCGGTGTCCTCGGACAGCAGGATGTCCCCTTCCTCCAGGAGGGCGGGATTGTTGGAGACGAGGTAAGTGTTGCGACTGCCGGGCAGGCGGAACTGGCCGCCGAACTCCTGGGCGCGGCGGCGCAGGTCCCGCAGTGAGATTTCCATTTCCCCTTGGGCGATGATGCTGTCCTCCAGGGAAGCCTCCACGACGATGCCCTCGGAAAGACGCCGGCCGTTGAGCGTGGCGTTGGTGTTGCGCAGGGCCTCCACTTTCACGCCGAGGCCGAAGCTGACACGCAAGTTCGTGCCGCGCACTCGCTGCGGAGAAATCTCCGCATCGCCTGCAGTGGTCAGGGTCAGGTAAAGCTGGGTGCCGGTGAGGGTCTTTTTGGCGTTGAAGTAGGAGATGAGGTCGGCGTAATCCAGGGTCACGTCCTCCAGCACCAGACGCTCCCCGGGATAGAGGCGGGAAAACTCGCCCGGCGGCTGGCGGCGGCTGCGAACGAGAATATTCACGCTGCCCGTGTTTTTCAGCAGCACCAAACCCTCAAAGCGGAAGGCGACAACGGAGCAGTTTTCCGAAAGGGAGCGCAGCAGCACGTCCCCAGGCTGTTGGGAGGCGATGCGCAGCATCTCCAAGGGCTGGCTGGCTTTGGAGCTGAAGTCTTCCTCCTCTTGCGGGCGGTCGCCAGCATTCAGCTGATAGACGATGTCGATGGCCTGAGCAGCGATGCCCAGGTTCGTCATGAACAGATAAAACTCCACCATCTGCCGCTGGTTGGAGATGGAACGGGAAATCAAAAGATAAAGCTGCACCCCGAGCAGGATCTTCTGCTCCATGTTGAGGCTGCGGCTGAGCTCTTTGGCACGTTGATTCAGGTCCTGAGGGGTTTGCAGCGCCTCAAAGTAGCGGCGGCGCAGGTCGGCATAGATGGCCTCAGGGTAATCATAACGGAGGTAGCCCAGGCTGGAGTCGATTTCCGCCTCATCGACCATGCCATCCAACTTGCTGAACCCGGCAAAAACCTCAATGAGCACCGGCAGCATCTGATTGCCGCCGGTGGCCAGCTTACCCTGCGGCTGGCGGTCCCGTCGCCAGGTCTGCCACTTGAGGGCGAGCTGACGCAGCGCGGTGCCGGACGGCCACTGGTCCCGCAGCCGCTGCCACCAATTGCCCGCATGGGCGGGCTTCACCGGGGGGTGATCAGGCTCGGGGCTGTCAGCAGAAAGCATGAAACAAATCAGGAATCAGGGGGCGGAGGCAGGAGCACCTCGCGCCGACCATGGCCGCAACCAGGCGCTGTGGCAAACGAACACTCTCACCAAGCAGTCCAACCGCCATCGACCGTCAAGTTTTGCCCGGTGATGTAGCTGGCGGCCTCGCTGGCCAGAAACACCAGCGCGCCTTTGAGCTCGTGCGGCTGGCCCATGCGGCCCATGGGGCATTTTTCCTTCAGTCGGGCGACCATCTCCGAGTTCACTTTGTCGGACGGGAATGGGCCCGGGCTCAGGCAGTTCACTCGCACCCCGTCCTGTGCCCAATACACGGCCAAATGGCGCGTCATGTGGATGACGCCGCCTTTCAGCGCGTGGTAAGAGACGGGGCTGGCGGGCACTAGGCCGGCGTAGGCGTCCGGGTACGAGCCCACCTGACCATACATGGAGCCAATCATGACGACGCTGCCCGTGGACTGACGCGCCACGACGTGATCCCGCAGGCAGCGGGCCAGGAGGAACCAGCCCGTGGCGTTGGCAAGCACGGCGTTGAAGGCAGCCGCATCGACCGTGGTGAGATCGGCCGCATTGCCAGCATGACCGTTGTTGACCAAGATATCGATCTTGCCGGCCTGCGCGACCGCTTCAGCAAAGCCTCGCTGGACCGAGGTTTCGTCCAGTTGGTCGAGTTCCACCCCGAGGTGGCGCTGGCCTGGTTTC
>JBIIUD010000067.1:0-8332 GCA_044340175.1 Verrucomicrobiaceae bacterium | reverse complement strand
CATCGGCGGGGTGATGGCGATGCCCAATGTGGGACAACCCGCCGCCCGTGTTCCGGCGCTCACTCCCGGATCGTTTTGGTTCAAGGCCGCCAATCCAACGGAAATGTCGTATGCCGCTGGGTTTGCGGGACCTCTGCCTGTGGCCGCTTTGAGCAGTGGCTTCACAACCGTGCGCACTTCCCTTGAACTGGAATCACTCTTGGGCCTCACGGCTTCCACGCTAGGAGTTGAAATCGAAGGAGCAGGTTTGAGCAATGCCATTGGAAACACACCCGTGCTTCCAAGTACCTGGATTCTAGGGAGTAACTTTTCCCTGCTGACAAGCACCCCAGGATCGGTTCCTTGGGTGGGCAAAATTGCGCAGGCAGACGGCGGGTTCACGGGAACGCTGACGTTACCTCAGGGGTCCGATTATTTGGCGGGTAAGGCAACGGTGACCGGTGTTCTGTTGCCAGCGCATCCAGGCACTTCGACAGCCGTTGGTGCCGGCTTGATCCGGGTACCCGTCGCCGGACCTAAAGGCAGTTTCCGCACTTCAGCCCTGCTCATCGAGCCATGAGCAGGATGACTGAATCCATCTGCAACAGCCTATCTCTACTCAACGATTGAACATGGAATCATTCTCTTGCGTTGCTGCGGTCCGCCCGGCGCGGACCCGTCAAGGTTTCACCCTGGTTGTCACGTTGACGATTCTGGCAGCGGTTACCATTCTGGTGGTCGGTCTCTTTGGAATTGTTGGTCGCGAACGCCAGGTATCTGGCACGTACGACTCGGTCGATCAAGCCGATCTAGCCGTGCAGGCAGGCTTGGAAGATGCCAGTTCACTGCTCAAGCAAGCCTTGGCCGATGAACTTGGGGTGATCTTTGCTGCACCGCTGACTCCTGAAGTGGATGCGCAGGGGCGGCGGCGGGAAGTATTGGTGGCGGGGCGCTACGATGTCACGAGTCAAGCGTGGCAGTATCAAGCCTTAGCCTCTGGGGTCGCTGCTCCCCCATCAAGCGAACGACTCGTTCAGCCTGCGCCCGGTTTCGAATTGCTGCCCAGCAGTTGGGTGACGAATCCGGATAAAAAGTTTCTCGATCCAGCCAAAGAGGGCGGGCGACTGCCGCGTGCGGCCCCGTGGCTTGCGGCAAAGCCCAAATTCTGGATGGATGTTAAACTTCCGGGTGATCAAAGCCGTGCCAGCCAAACGGAAGAAAAAGTGGTGGCAAGGTATTGTTTCGAAGTGGACGACGTTCAGGGGCGCCTCAGTTTGGCGAGTGCAGGGATGCATGACACACAACCAACCCGCGATAATCCGGCGAGGCAAGAGGTGTTGGCTTTGGATGTGCCGATGTCAGCATCTCCGGTGGTGCCCGGATTGACGATTGATGTGGGCGGGCGGTGGCGGCGCCAACCGTCGCAAGTTTGGACGCTGTTAGAACCTCAATGGGAGTGGCTTCCTAAGAGCATGGAAACGGACGCATGGCCTGTAGAACCCAGCGGCACACTCACTGATTCGAAAGCCATGCACCGCCTGTTGACGTCAATGGACGCCAAACGCCTTTATTTGACGCATGAAAGTTGGAAAGAATTGTTGATGACAAGAGATACCTTGAGGCAATGGCCTGGAATGAACCAGGAGGCTTTCACTGCTAGGTATACCAGCAAGGGGGACCGGCCACAGGGGTTGCCCGCTGGATCTCTCATCGACCCGCAACTTCGGGCGCTAGAAGAAAACACAACAGGAGTCTGGGCGGGCTATGATGAAAGGGCCCTGGTGCCACACGACGCCGGATTTGCGTTTGGTGGTGAACCCAAGCTGAATCTCAACGAACTCCTGATGGAGGCGCAAGCGCACACCGAAAAAACCAACGTCCCCAAGGCCAGGGAAGTCGTGGAAAAAATCGCTGATCACATGGATCGACACCTGCCTGATTTCCGCAAGCGGGCCGGTGGTTACACTCTGCCGAGGGCCAGTCCGATATCAGATCGACCGGTTCATGAAAAGGCCTATTTAAAAGCGCTCGCCGCTGGAATGGTCGACTACGTGGACCGCGATGGAATGCCGACAATGAACATTGATCAGGGGGGCGCGGGTAAGGAGGATGGGCCAGGCAGTGAATCCCTCATTGAATATCGCGGCATGGATGCCATTCCGCTGGTGAATGAGTTATGGCAGCGGCATCGGTATGAACGACTGATCACCAGCAGCAAGGTGGAGTATTCCCTCACAGATTATGTTGAGTTGTGGAACATGACCAATCAGGAAGTCATTGGAGAGGTGCTGTTGAGCTTTGAATACCGTGGACGTTTTTTGGTCGGCTCGGAAGTTTATCCGGTGATGAGTACCGCGCAGTCCAATCGCGTTGTGCGAGGCAAACCCGTGAAGGTGGATGGGTTGGAGGGGCTATGGTTGAAACCTGAGCCGCAGAAATACGGATCCCGGGGGGAGACTCCAAGCGGAACCGTCACCTTGAAGCCAAACGAAATCACCGTGCTGCGCTGTCCACCCGTTGTGTTTCATTTGGACGGGTCGGGCATTGAAACCATCACCGGAGTTCAGTATTTTGGACAGCCAGCCTACGGCAACGACGAGCGCCAGAGCCGTTATCGTCTTGCCTTTAGGCCCGTAGGTAGTTCCGAGTACACCATCGTCGATCTGCCATTTGCAACGCTAGAACGCTACCAGAGGACCTCAACGGCGAGCACTCGACAAGTTTGGAATGTCAATCAGTGCGGGCTATCCTATCGATTGAGAGACAAAAACTGGGCTTTCAACGTTGGGGATACCCGGGGGGCTTTCTACATCGATTATCATCAGGAAGTGATCGACTATGTGAACGGCTCCAGTCCTTGGGGAAGGAACTATCGTCGCTTCGACCGCATGGCGGGCGAGGTGAGAACTTTCTTGTGGCCGGATGGCGGGCACAACAGCGTTCCATCTCCACAACGCATTGGCGACATGAATCACAATCCCGTGGATGGCCCTGCGCCCATGGTGGGAAGTGACATTGCCGCCAAAACACGTCCGCAGCTTAACGCGGGCAACAATGCCACGGAGAGGTTGAAGTACGTGCAGCACCTTTCGAGCTTGGGGCGCTTCTACAGCATGACCGAATTAGGCCACATTTTCGACCCTGTGATGTGGAATCCCAATGGCAATTCATGGGGAGATGTGGAGGTGCTTTATGGTCAGCATGCCGATATCGGCGCTGACGTTTTTGACAAGAACCCGGGAGCCTCTTTGCTGGATGCTCACAAACGTTTTTGTGGGGGCAATACCTTGCGCGTCGGCCGTGTAGAGCACAGCGCTTTCCGACCCGACTACCGGCAGGGCGGCGAACAAGATCCGACTCGGCCAACGGACCGTGGTATGTCAGCCTCGTCGCTTCTGGATTTGTTTCATTGTGGCAACGCCAACGCGCCCACTGTGGATGGCACGATTGGGAACTTGGTGCGCATTGACGGACACGTGAACATCAATACAGCGACTCAAGAGGTCCTCCGTGCACTCATTGCAGGTCGTCTGGAAATGGATCCTTTGTTGGTGGCCAACAGCCAAAAAGATCCTGATCGCCCAACGAAAAAGCTGGGGGTTGACGAACAGGGGCGGGGGAATCCTGATCCTAGCAAACCGAAGGTGCTGGTACCAGCGAGCGTGAGTCCCGAGGAGAAACTGGCGGATTTGATGGCGGAGGCTATCATTCGAAATCGTCCCTATGTGACGCCAGCGGAAGTGGCTGAGAAGGCAATCATAACTGAGCCGATGCGATCAAAGCTGACGCAATACGAAGCATTGACTCAAAACCGCAAAGATCTGGTGACGCCTGTAGCCATGGGATTGCCTGTGTTTGGCTACACCAAACGTGCCGATCCGAAAGGCGCGTCGATTGAAGAGGATCGTGTTGTGTCGCCGCAATGGAATGATCGGGCGGCAGAGGAAGCGTTCGCCAGGCTATGGAATAACGCCACGACACGCAGTCGGCATTTTTTGGTGACCGTGACAGGGCAGGCCGTGAAGGTGAGCCGCAGTGGCGACGAGAACGTCCTGGCCACGCGGTCCCGCCAGTTTCAGGTGTTTGTTCGCCCCGTTCGCGATGGCGAGGGCAACCTGATTCAACAGGTGGTTGAAGTGACTCACTCTCAGAGCTTTTGAGCCCTCAAGGCGGCTCAATCTGACGATCTTGACACAGTCTAAGTCTTGTTAGGTTCTCCGATTTATTGGATATGATGAAAGTTTTAATTATGATTCCTTCATCTTCGTCACAAGCCTCAATCATGCCGCCAGAAGCGGTGGGTTGGCGTAAGCGGCGAAGGTCTTGTGCGCAGGGTTTCAGTATGATTGAGATGCTCGCGGTGGTCTCGATTATAGCCATCGTGATTTCGGCAACCGTAGGGGTCGCTGGCAGTCTTCGGGCCAGTCGCGGGATGACCGGGGTGCACCAACTGGCTGCGGCTTGCGATGCTGCACGAGCCCGGGCGATGAAGGAACAGAGGGAAGTCATGCTGGCTTTTTCCACCCAGACTATGGGTGAGGGGTATGAAGATCGGGCGGTCTTGATTTGTTCGGCACCGCTGCCCAGTCCAAATGATGGGGAGTTGACGGCGGAAAGTGAGATTCAAAGGCAACGTGAGAGCATTTTGGAACCTTTGTCAGAATGGATCTACTTGCCAGACGGTCATGTCTTCGCGGAGGTGGCACCTGCGTCTAGAGCAGCAGGTGTCAACATCTTGACCCTGATGGGCACGACCCGCAGGGTGCGCCTCCCAGGTGATAGCGGGGTAGCCAGCCTCACGTGCATCGGCTTTGGCAGCATGGGAGAGGTGGTTTTCCCTGAAGCCACTCCTACCAACGGCGCGCCTTTACTCATCGCCATCGCTGAAAGTGCGAACCCCGATTCCGTTAATCCGCAAGAGTGCAGATGGATCGGAATTCAGACGCATTCAGGTGCCAGTATGATCTTACCATGAACCTTACCCGACCCACCAAGTCTCGATTCCTTTCTCGTCACGGTTTCACCTTGACCGAGTGCCTGCTGTCCGTCGCCATCACATCAACGGCTTTGCTGTCGGTCATTGGACTGCTGATCGGTGCTCTTGGTGAGGCCAAAGACTCGCGTTCGATGACAGCAGCCGGGATGTTGGTGAGGCAATTGGCGGGTGAGGCGAGGGAACTGAATCAGGATCCGAATTCGCCGGTTGAAGTGATTGTTCTGGTGGACAGCGCATTGCAGGTGATCGGCCATAGTCGCAACTCAAGTGGCGGACTGAGTTCGGAGTATCGCTCCGGTTCTACCCATCCGGAAGCAGCGTCTTTTGCTCGTCTGCAACGCCAGAATGACGTGTTGAACCCTCTTCTGGAGCGGATCTTGATCACCGTTGAAACACCCGCATCCGCGCCTGCGGATCAACGCAAGGTGTTTCAATACGCTACCGTTGCCTCCAAATGAAGATTCTCCTCTCATCAGGGAGTCTCCAATGGAGCCGGGGATTTTCGTTGATCGAACTCCTGGTCTCAATGGCTGTCGCAGCGATCCTCGTCACCGCGTTGATGCAGAGTCTGGTGTCGGCATCCGATTCCTGGAGCCGTCAAAGCAAGCATGTGTCGGCGCAGCGCGAGGCACGGACGGCTTTGCGACTTCTCGCCGATGATCTGGCGTCAGCAGTTGCGCTGCCTGCAGGTGGCCCCATGCCCCAGGAGGGGCCGGGGCAGATCAGCACTCCGGTCCGTTTCTGGCTGGAGAGCCCCGCGAGCGCAGCCCTGTCGAGTCGAGTCGCTTTCCTGCGGATGGCCAGAAGGGTCCCCGTCGGAAAGGAAGCGGGGCATGGCGAACTGCGTTTGGTGATGTATGATGTGATCCTTTCCGATGATGGCGGAGCCAGTGGTCTGGAGACCGATGCGCGTAGTCAAAAGTTGGTGCGCTGTGAATTTTCTGCCGGTGAAACGTTCCGAAGACTGCAGGATCATTTGCTGCGCAGCGCTCAATTGCTCCATGAAAGCGATTGGCAGCGATTGAAAGGTGTGGGCGAAGCCACAAGCGAAGACGCCAGTGTGAGCGTGCTGGCACACGACGTCATCAAATTTGAACTGAAAGCGCTCGAGCAACTGGTGAACGAGGGAACAGTGGCGGCACAGTGGCCAGAATCTGAGATGCCGGCCTGGGTGGACATGACTTTGCGGGTGACCAATCGCCAGACTGGACGCTGGTTGCGAACGATCGCTGACTGGCGGGGACAAGGCGAGCGCTCGCAGCAAATCACCAATGGCACCGAGGATCAGTTCAACGATGACCCTGAAGTGAGGACCTTTTCGATGCGTCTCCGTCTGCCCGCTCAAGTATGGTGATGTCTGCAACGGACTCCCCGGATTTTTTTTTCATTGCTTCGACGCCGACCCTTTCAAATCAACCTTATGCAGTCAACTCTCCGCCTCCTATTTATCCTTCAATTGGCTCTAGGCATCGCCGCACCCATGATCGCCATCGGACAACAAGAACCGGACTTCCCGATTCCACCGGATCTGGGTTTTCTGCGGGTGATCAATGCAACGGGTCATCCTGGTAAACTGTGGGTGACTGTGAATGGCGTAAAACTCGCCGCGGCCAGTGGCTATGAAGATGGAACCGCCACTGGTGCCATGGGGATTCAAAACAAGTCGTTGGCCATCGAAATGCGCCATGACACATTGGGCGAAGTCAAGCAGGCGGTCACCCTCAAGGTGGGAGTGATCACGGCAGTGATCGCCGTGCCTGCACCGAAGAAGGCCGATGCTAAGGCCGTCAAACCTGAGGAAGAGGGCAAACTTGAGTTGGCCGTGCATCTCCTGGAGTTGCCTGCGAGTCGGCCAGATGCCCCATCAACTTTGACGCTGATTCAATTCACGCCCGCCACCGTTTTATCGGCCGCAGTGGCTTCGACCACCCTCAGTTTGCCCGTGGCGAAACCTCAAACCATGACCGTAACGCGTGAGATGGGCGGGTTCCTGGAGGTCACGCTGCAAGGCAAGATCATTGCGCAACTGAATTTCAAAGATCCGGCGGGGCAGGGGGTCGTGATCTACACCGACACAGGCGGTGTGGTGAAAAGCTCTCAGTTTCGCAATGACGTTCAGTGATCGCGCCATCCTTGACGCTGCCAGCGAGCGAGGCATGATGGGCAGATGACTGAATCAGTGACTGCAGAAAGCTCCGCGCCAGCGGTGGGAATCATCATGGGTTCCAGTTCCGACTGGCCCACAATGAAACTGGCCGCCGAAGTGTTGGAAAGCTTTGGCATTCCTTATGAGAAGAAGGTAGTGAGCGCGCATCGGACGCCAGGCTTGCTGTATGAGTATGCGACTACGGCCGAGAGCCGCGGCTTGAAGTGCCTGATCGCGGGTGCCGGTGGGGCGGCCCATTTGCCAGGCATGGCGGCAAGCATGACCGTGCTGCCCGTGCTAGGGGTGCCGGTGCAGTCCAAGGCACTGAGCGGTTTGGATTCGCTGTATTCGATCGTGCAAATGCCGGGAGGGGTGCCGGTGGCGACCTTTGCCATTGGGGCTGCAGGGGCGACGAATGCGGGGTTATTTGCCGTGCAACTCTTGGCCCTAGGCAGTGGTGATGGTGAGTTGACGGCGCTGCTGCACGCGTTCCGGGAACGGCAAAGGGAAAAGGTACTGGCGAGTCAGGCGGAGTTGGGCTGAAGCAAGGCGTTTGGAATTGGAGAAGACTGTTGTTTATTTGATGAGCATGAGTGTTTTTTTACCGCCGAGCACGATCGGCATTTTGGGTGGGGGGCAGTTGGGAAGAATGTTGGCCTTGGAAGCACGGCGTTCCGGCTACAAAGTCGCTGTTTTGACAAATGAGCCACCGGGCTGTCCGGGGGGACAGTTTGCGGATTTTGAGTTCAATGGAGGCTTTGAGGACCCAGCGGCACGGGCGCAGTTCCTTGAGGTGGTGGATGTGGTGACGGCGGAGTTTGAGAATATTCCTGATGAGTGTTTGTCTGCGGTTGAGGCCGTGAAGCCATTGAGGCCCGGACGAACCGCCATTTACACGACGCAACATCGCGAACGGGAGAAGCTGTTCCTTCAAGAAAAGGGGATCGCCTGCGCGCCGTTTCGAATCGTCAAAGATTTTGACGGCTTGGAACATGCTGTGGCTGCCTTGGGCCGACCTTGTGTGATCAAAACGGCGGCTTTCGGTTACGATGGCAAAGGCCAAGCGAAAGTGACTGAGGCGACCGATCTGGCCGAGGCTTGGAAGGCTTTTGAAGGCGCACACGCGGTGGTCGAGCAATGGGTGCCTTTTGTGAAGGAGGTGTCTGTGGTGGGGGCGCGGGCAGTGGACGGCTCGACCGCGGTGCATGGTG
>JBIIUD010000422.1:0-3950 GCA_044340175.1 Verrucomicrobiaceae bacterium | reverse complement strand
TTCGTGACGGCGGGCGGAGACGTCATGGTCAACGAGATCGCCCCGCGCCCACACAATAGCGGCCATCATACAATCGACGCGTGTCGGACGAACCAATTTCAACAGCAACTCCGCGCCATTTGCGGCTTGCCGCTGGGTGATGCTGAGTTGCATTCGCCGGTTGTGATGGTGAACCTTTTGGGCGATGTCTGGCCAGAACCGGAGGTGCATCCTGATTGGTCGTCGATCCTGGAAAATCCCAAGGCGAAGCTTCATCTGTATGGTAAAGCAAGCGCACGGGCGAAGCGTAAAATGGGGCATTTTTCGGTGCTGGGTGACGATGTGGCATCGGCCTTGGAGATGGCGAGGGAGATACAATCCAAGTTGAGATAAACCGAACTCAGCGATTCAAAGCCGCTCATCCGCCACTCCCGTTGCGGTTCCAAGGCACCGTGTGCGGCAAAGCCTTGGCTCCCCAAGTGGGGAAGTGTCTGAGCCTCTTCGATTCGCGGAATTTGGGTTAAAGCAGCGAAAAGAAGTTGCGTGCGTTTGCTGCGCATGACGAAGATAGGACTCTATGTTTTCTCTTTCAAATAAGACAGCGGTGGTGACGGGCGGAGGCTCGGGCATCGGGCAGGCGATTGCCGAAGTGTTTGCCAAACAAGGTGCCATGGTTGAAGTGCTGGATCTGAGTGCTGATGCGGCCGAGGTGACGGTGCAAAAGATTTTGCAAGCGGGAGGAAAAGCCACCGGTCATGCCTGTGATGTCGGGGACGGGGCGGCAGTAGCTGCGGTTTTCGCTGAGATTGAAAGCCGCACGGGGAAAATCGACATCTTGGTCAATAACGCTGGGGTCGCACACATTGGTTCTCTACTTACCACTCAGGATAGCGATCTTGATCGGCTTTATCAAATCAACATCAAGGGCGTGTTTTTCTGTGCGCAAGAAGCGGTGAAGCGGATGGTGGCTCAGGGTGGGGGAGTGGTTCTGAATCTCTGTTCCATTGCCTCGATGATGGGTTTGGCGGATCGCTTTGGTTATTCAATGACCAAAGGTGCCGTTGAGACCATGACTTATTCGATCGCCAAGGACTATGTGGCTCAAGGTATCCGCTGCAATTGCATTTGTCCGGCGCGGGTGCATACGCCATTTGTTGACGGGTATTTGGCCAAGCATTATCCGGGACAAGAAGCCGAGATGTTCGCGAAACTCAGTGCGGCGCAGCCGATTGGCAGGATGGCCAAGCCTGAAGAAGTGGCAGGGCTGGCCGTTTATCTTTGCAGTGATGAGGCCTCCTTTGTGACGGGAGCTGCTTATTTGATTGATGGGGGTGCTGTAAATCTCCGGTAAGCCGACCAACCGAGAAAGCCTAAGATCCAGGGAGTTTGATCGTTTATAGACTGACAAAGCCCAGTAGCTTCTTTAATTTAAAGCGAAATCAAAGCGAACCATGAGTACCACAGCCCCAAACTCCGGCGAGATCCCCTCACAGAATCCACCTCCGCCTAGTGCCAGTGGATCTGTGCCAGTGCCTGCGGGCTGGCCCCCCGGGTATCCGCCACCAGGCTATGGTCACGCTGCCCCCCAGGGGGCTGTTCCTCCTCAAGGTTGGCCTCAGGGCTATCCACCGCCGGGCTATGGCTACCCCACCCCGCAGGGAGTGGCGACTCCCCAGGGCTGGCCGCAGGGTTATCCACCTCCCGGCGCCTACCCAGCACCAGGTTCCACACGCGTCCCACTGCCACCGTCGGCAACGGGATCAGGTCCAGTTCCTGCGGCATCCGCAGTGCCAGCTGCGTCCGTTGAAGTGGCTGCGGTTGTCACCGAAGTGGCGCCGCATTTCCCAGGCGAGGGCGAAATCTTTCACCCCGAGGCGGTCACCCATTTTGAGGAGGTCAAACCACCCCATCCTTTCATCAAGATGTGGCGTCGCATGGGCGGGGGATCTCTGACCCTGAGTTTGGCCATTCATGCTGGCATCATTCTGCTGGCGGGCATCGTCGTTGTCAGTTCCCAAATGATTGAGAAAGAGGTGGACTTCCTACCCGGCGGCGGCACCGCCCAAGGTGCTGAGGCGTCTGCGGAGATGAAGCACCAAGTGCAGCAAAAAAAGCGCTCAAGCCTGAATAAAAGCCTGCCGATGAAAAAAATCGTCAGCAACAGCACCACTTCTGAGGTTTCTCTGCCCGAGGCTCCGCCGGATTTATTGGATGTGCCGGATGTGAGTTCGACGCTCGGGGGCGGATCCATGGGCAGTGGCGGTTTTGGTAAAGCAGGGGCAGGTGGGGGTTTCGGAACAGGCATGGGCATCGGCGGTTCAGCCGGTTTCGTCAGTCTGCCGCCCTCCATGAAAAGCCGCTGTTCATCTGCCGAGCGGTTGCAAAAGCTAGCCCAAAATGGCGGCAGCAGTGAGTGTGAGCGTGCGGTCTCGCAGTCTCTTGAGTGGCTCAAAGGCAAGCAAAACCCCGATGGATCCTGGGGCCGCGCCAATAAGGCCGCCATGACGGGTCTGGTGCTGCTTTGTTACCTGGGTCGCTGTGAAACGCCCGAATCCCCCTTTTATGGCGACAACGTGATGAAGGGCATCATGTTTTTGGTCGAACTCGCACAAAAGAGCAATACGGGGATGCTTTCCGAGACACCGCTGGCCAATTCAGCCACTTATGAGCACGGGATTGCCACGTACGCCCTGGGCGAAATGTACACGTTGGCCAGGCTCGGAGCTAAGCAGCTGCCGGGCATGAGAGAAACCTTTGAGAAAGGAGTCAAGATCATCATCGACAACCAAAACAAACGCGGCTCTTGGACCTATGGTGGAGACCAACAAGGGCTATTTATTGCTTACACAAAGGATAGCAATGGTGAGGACCTCTCCGTGGCTGGCTGGCAATATCAGGCACTCAAAGCGGCCAAGCACACCGGGTTGAAGATCGAGGGTTTGAACAAGGCTATCGACAACTGCGTGGAGTACATTCTGTCAAAACAGACTAAAGATGGTGGTTTTGGCAGAGATAAACGTGATGAGCACTACAATCAGTGGAGTCTTACAGGTTGTGGAGTGCTCGGACTGCAAACGCTGTCCAAGGGCAAGACAGCAGCGATCAAAAAGGGCATTGGTTTCCTCCAAGATTTCCTCACCGCTGAGCCCTTGGATTGGAACAAAAACTGCAATCTTTACTGCTGGTATTATTACACCCAGGCCTTCTTTCAACAGGGCGGTCCCGAATGGAAGTTCTACAACGAACAATTTCTTCCGCAAATCCTTGCCGCACAACAGCCCGATGGCCATTTTAAGCGTGGCCGCGCCAATTGGCCGTCCGGAGACGCTGCCGACGACATCTATCGGCAAACCCTCTGTACTTTGCAACTCGAGGTCTATTATCGTTACCTGAAAGTGGCGGATCGCGACGAGGGCTCCATCTTTGAATGAGCCCAATCGAATTCACAGCCTCTGCAGGCAGAGATTGACAGCCGCACATCGCTAGCGAGGTAAGAGAGCATGTCCTTGGCCGCTGCTCTCTATCCTCTCCTGAAACCACTGCTCTTCCGTTTGGATGCGGAAGTGGCGCATGAATTCACCACGCAAATGATGCGCCTGACGCACGCGCTGGGTTTGCTGGGTCGCGTGGCGGTGCCCGACGCTGAACCTGCGGTGGTCATGGGGCTAAAGTTCCCGAATCGTCTGGGTTTGGCCGCAGGCATGGATAAATCGGCCGCAGCGGTGGACGCTTGGAGCGCATTGGGTTTTGGCATGGTCGAGGTCGGCACATTGACACCACGGCCGCAGCCTGGAAACCCGAAGCCACGCCTGTTCCGACTTCCCGAGCAACGCGCCCTAATCAACCGCATGGGGTTCAACAATCCTGGCATTGAGGCCGCTGTCGAGCGGCTCAAGCATCGCAAAGCCAAAGCGGTCGTTGGAGTGAACATCGGCAAAAATTTTGATACTCCCAATGAGCGGGCCGTGGAC
>JBIIUD010000589.1:0-3088 GCA_044340175.1 Verrucomicrobiaceae bacterium | reverse complement strand
AAACTCATCTATGAATGCCACATGGGGTTCGAACCCGTGATCGGTGAGATTTACCATCTCTACAAAATGCCTTCGGGGCATCAGCTGAGCATGATTGGCCCAGAACAGTGGCGGCAAAAGTGGGTGGGGTCCTTCCGCCTCAATGCGGATGGCCGCTGGCAAGCTGAAGACGTCGCAGAAGATTTCGACCTGCGCGCCTGGGTGGGTGAAGTGCTTTGAGGACTGCTGTGGGGCGGCACCAACCGCCCCGCATGGCCAGCCGTCGGCAATCGACTGCGAATTTCGCTCTCGCCGCTGCCAGTTTCCCGCGCTCTGATGCCCGCATCGTGACTTCGCCCGCGATCGTGCTCGACGGGCCGCGCTTTTCTCGTTATCGCTATCTGGACAATCGCTCGTTCCAGCTTCTTTTTCAAGGTGGCCGCTCCCCAGCTTGCATTGATACCATGAACTCCAAGTCCATCCGCCGCCTCCTCTGCTTGATTTTTGGCAGCGTGTTCGTTTACGCGGGCTTGCTGAAGGCGGCTGATCCTATGACGTTTCTTGACGACATCCGCTCTTTCCAACTGCTGCCGGACCCCTTCGCCGCGTGGTTGGCTCTCGGGCTGCCTTGGTTGGAAATCTTCGCCGGACTAGCGGTCATCACAGGAGTGCTCCGAGCGGGCGGCCTGCTCACGCTGAATCTTTTATTGCTGATCTTCCTGGCCGCCATTCTGATCTCCTGGACACGCGGCCTGGATCTCTCCTGCGGCTGCTTTGGTGGTGACATCTCTGCCTCTGACTACCCCACACTCATCGTCCGGGACCTCGCCCTGCTCGCGCTAGGATTCGCCTGCGCCAGAATCAAAGAGCGGCGTCTCCTTCCGCTTCCCCAGCCATGACCGCTCCAAAATACCACTTCGCCTCCGACAATACTTCCGGCATCTGTCCAGAGGCCTGGGCTGCGCTGGAAGAGACCAACGCTGGTTTTCTGCCTTCCTATGGCGATGACGATACCACCCGCGCTGCCTGTGAAAAGTTCCGTGATCTTTTCGAGACCGATTGTGATGTCTATTTTGTCTTCAATGGCACCGCGGCCAACTCCCTGGCTCTTGCCACCCTTTGCCAGAGCTACCATTCAGTGATCGTTGGCGAGGCCTCACACGTCGAGACGGACGAATGTGGTGCCCCGGAGTTCTTTTCCAATGGCTCCAAGCTCCTTCTAGCCAAACATCATGAGGGCAAGCTCAACCCCACCGACGTCGAGCGCCTCATCACCTCCCGCACAGACATCCACTTCCCCCGTCCACGGGGTCTCAGCCTGAGCCAGAGCACCGAACTAGGCACCGTTTACACTCATGCAGAACTGCGTGCCCTCACCAGTCTCGCACATCGTCACGGTCTCAAAGTACACATGGATGGAGCCCGTTTCTTCAATGCCCTGGCCAGTAGCAACGGCTCCGCCGCTGACATCACTTGGCGCGCAGGCATCGACGTTCTATGCTGCGGCGGCACCAAGCTGGGCATGGCCGTCACAGAGGCAGTGGTTTTCTTTGATCGCGCTCTCGGGGCGGAGTTTGCCTACCGCTGTAAGCAGGCCGGTCAGCTCTGCTCCAAGATGCGCTTTATTTCCGCCCAATGGCTGACCATGCTCAGCGGCGGCACTTGGCAAAAGCACGCCGAACATGGCAACACCATGGCGCGCCGCCTCGCCACCGGGCTTCAGGCCCTGCCCGACATTCAAATTCTCTACCCCACTGACGCGAACGCCGTCTTCGCCAAACTTCCTGCGCCTCTGAACACCGCTTTGAAAGAACGCGGCTGGCGATTTTACAACTTCATCGGCGGTGGCTCCCGTTTCATGTGCTCCTGGCGGGTGACCGCTGAAGACGTGGACGCACTGCTTGCCGATGCCCGCGCCGCACTCACTTGTAAGCCGCCCAGAGACTCAGCGCCTTCTTGACGCGTCGGCTCATCAGTAAAGTCGCACCGATGACGAAAATAACCGTTCCCCAGAGATAGGTCCATTTAGGCAAGGCCGAATCTCCAGGCAGTGGAACCGTGCCCTGCAAGACAAGGAAACGCCCATACAACACTATCAGACCAACGCCCACCGCGCCGATCAGAGATAGACTACCGAGCACCACACGCGCCCAGTCTTGGCCTTTTTTGAAGGCAGGTATGGCAGCCACAATCAGCAGGAACCACAGCGCCATGAGGATGCTCCAAAAGAACATCTTGTGAAAAAACAACACTGCAGGGGCAATCCACGCTATCCCAGCCAGGGTGGCGACGGATTTTTTGGCGAAGTCTATTTCGGGCCGATTGTGAAAGACCCGGTCTTTTTGGATATCCAGCATTAAGTTCCTCCAATTACGTCCCTTTTTGTCTGTCAGACAAGTAAATAAAGCATAAATTTAACACAGGATCGCGATAAGCTTTATGCTTATATTGGTTCAGAAATAAGGTAAATGAGTTTTTTATTTGTAGCTTTGAAGCTTGAGTGGCTGTTTCGATGAGCTCTTGGGAGGCCACTTTCATTTCGAATCGGTTTCTGAAGTCTTCGCCTACCCACCTTGCGGCTGAGCGCTCCCGACTTCAGCAAAAGCCTCCCAAAAATCCTGTTCATCCAAAAAAATCCTGTTAATCCTGTCTCAACCCCCACCGATTGATCCCCGTGCGCTATCAACCTGCCCCCGCCGAACTCTTCATCGAAAACCGCCGCCTTCTCACCGCTGCTTTACCACCGGGTGCGCTCGTCATTGTCCACGCCAATGACGTCATGCCTACCAATGCCGATGGCACCCTCGGCTATGCTCCAAACAGCGATCTCTACTACCTCTCCGGCATCGACCAGGAAGAGACCGTGTTGCTTCTCTTTCCTGACGCGCCTGACCCAAAACAGCGGGAGATCCTGCTCGTGCGGGAGACCTCAGAACTCATCTCCATCTGGGAGGGTGACAAACTCACCCAAACCCAGGCCCGTGAGCGCTCCGGCATTCAAAAGGTCGTCTGGACCAGCGAATTCGAAACCCTCTTCCGCCAGCTCATGTGCCAGGCCAGCGTTGTCTTTCTCAATGGCAACGAACACCCACGCGCCGTCATCACCGTG
>JBIIUD010000679.1:0-2753 GCA_044340175.1 Verrucomicrobiaceae bacterium | reverse complement strand
CGAGCGCAGTGCGAAACGGTAAGGGCCACCTCACTTGGGAAGCCAGCCCCGCACCTTAGCGTGGGTCACGGCCGTTTTGCCCATGTAGTGATCCATTTCGTAGTCGGTGGCAGCCTTCAGGATATGTTCTTTGGCCAGCGCCTCCTGCTCCAGTGCTTCATAGTAGAGGCCGAGGTAAAGATGAGCGTAGCAGAGGTGGTTGCGGCGCCGCGGCGTGTCGTCTCCGTCTCCTGCCGCCGCGAGCACAGCTTCGACACTGCCTTTGCCGGCAAAGAGATCGTGGACCTGCTTCATGGGTACGCGGGTATCGCCTTCAATGGGAATGAGGGCCTTGCGTGCGGCATCGACACCGTCCAGGCGAGCTACGCAGATGAAATGCCAGGCGGCATTTTCGACGTCGTTGGAGTTGGCCGTTTGGTGAACCTCGAACTGCTCCCTGCCATCTTGGTAGCGTTTGGCATAATAGAGGGTGAGACCGCGCTGCCAAAGCTGGGGTTTCGCTTGCGGGACGGCCTTGACGACTTCGTCGAAGGCTTTGGCGGAGTCGTCGATGCGGGCTTCAAAGAAGGCCTCCACGCCTTCTTCCATCCATTGATCCGGGGTTTTGGGAGATTCCTGGGCGGCGAGATGAAGGGTGCAAAGCAGGGCGAGCGTGGTGGCGAGTCGAATCATGGCTGAAGGAGGTAACGGTGGAGACGGGGTGGTTTCACGAAAAAGTCTGCTTCACATTGATCGGCTAAAGGCTGGACAGCAAGCCATGATCGGCTAAAGCCTTTCCTCCGACAATTTTTGCCTCGCCCTCTATGCTTTCCCCAACCGAACAACACGAGATCCTCAAACGCGGCACGGTGACGATTCACAGTGAGAAGGAGCTGCTGGAAAAGCTAGGTCGTGGTAAGCCTTTGAGAATCAAGATGGGGGTGGACCCGACGTCGCCTGACATTCACTTGGGTCATGCGGTAGGGTTGCGCAAGCTGAAGCAGTTCCAAGATCTGGGGCATCACATTGTGCTGATCATCGGCGATTTCACCGCGATGATCGGTGACCCGAGTGGCCGCTCAACCACTCGTCCCCCGCTGACTTATGAGCAGGTCATGTCCAATGCGGCGACTTACACGGAGCAAGCTTTTTTGGTGCTGGATCGTTCGAAGACGGAGGTGGTTTACAATGGCGACTGGTTCAAACAGATGCCTTTCATGGAAGTGATTCGGTTGAATGCGCGGGTAACGCTCCAGCAGATGCTGCAGCGGGAAGATTTCAAGACACGAGTGCAGGAAGGCACTGAAGTGCGGCTGCATGAGATTCAGTATCCGATCATGCAGGGGTGGGACTCCGTGGTGGTGCGGGCGGATGTGGAGATCGGTGGCAGTGACCAGTTGTTCAATATTCTGGTGGGGCGGGATTTGCAGAAGGAGGAAGGTCAAGAACCTCAGGTTTGCATGACGCTGCCTCTACTGGAGGGGCTCGATGGGGTGAAGAAGATGAGCAAGTCCTTGAACAACTACGTCGGCGTGACAGATGAGCCGAAGGACATGTTCGGAAAGCTGATGAGCATCCCGGATGAACTGATGGCCAAGTATTACCTCCTGGTGCTGGGTGAGACCTTGGACACAGGCCTGCACCCGATGGTGGCCAAGAAGGCGTTGGGGGCGAAGTGCGTGACGCTTTACCATGATGCGGCAGCGGCCGAGGAGTGCCTAGCGGATTGGGATCTGCGCTTCTCCAAGCGGGATTTGGCCAGCGCCGATCTGCCCGTGCTAACCCTGCCGGAGCAGCGGGATGTCATCGCGGTGGTGGCCCATGCTTACGCTCAGGTGGTGGGCGCGCCGAAGTCGAATGGTGATATCCGAAGGTTGATCCAAGGCGGGAGCATTCAGCTCAACGGGGAAAAAGTCACTGACCCGAAAGCGGCTCCCGAGTGGAAAGCTGGGGACGTGCTCAAGCTGGACAAAAAGAATAGTGTTCGCGTTGGCTGAGGATCGATCACTTCTTGGTGGGTGAGGCAAGGTTTTGCACGTGCGCGACCAGTGACCAAAGCACGTCGGGCGACAGCAGGTCCCGGTAAGCGGTCATCGGCGTGCCGTCCAGTCCGAGCGCGATGGTGCGGTAGAGATCCTCGGGGCGTGGGCCGCTCTTGTGGTGGGGTTGGGTGAAATTCGCGGGCTTGATCGGATTTGACCAGAGATCAGTCAGCGTCTTAGCCGCTGGACCATCTCCTCTGCCTTGGTTGCCATGACAGACAGCGCAGGTGGCTTGGAAGAGCGGCGTGGCAGCGGTAGCCTTGGCTTTATGGGCGGCAGCGTTGTTGAACCACTCGGGCACCTCGGGCAAGGGGACAGCGTCATGGTGCTTGGTGGGGTCTTTCCAGCGATTGGAAAAGCTGCGGACATAGGCAAGCACCGCCGTCAGATCGTGGTCGCTGAGTTGGGTGAAGGACGGCATCATAGTGCCGGAGATGCCCCCGCGTACGGTGCGCTCTAGATCGGCGTCGGTGGGTAGAAAGCCGAGTGGGGTGGTGCGGAACTTGAAGGTGCCGGTGCGGAAATTGCGCGGTTTGTCTGCCACATCCTTAGCCCAGTCGCCATCACCCCGCCCTCTGCGCCCATGGCACGGGGCGCACTGCAATTCAAAAACGGCGCGACCCTGAAGGTAAAGACCTAGATCCACAGGAGCGACTTCCGCCTCAGCCGTCAGCTGGGTGGCAAGAAAGACAAACAAAAGGAAGCGGCACATCGAAGAGATGAGAAAAGAGA
>JBIIUD010000588.1:0-3090 GCA_044340175.1 Verrucomicrobiaceae bacterium | reverse complement strand
GCCCTCACCCACCGGCCGCCACTTGTCCAAAATGACGCCGTTTGGAATGTAAAGAAAGGCCATGCGCAATGGCGCGCCCGCTTGTGCCGCCATGGCCCGCATCGGCAGCAGCGACTCGAGTGCGGGTAAACTCAGGCATGTGCCCAGGCCCCGAAGAAAGGTCCGACGACTAGCAATGGATGAGGCGTTTTTCATTTGAGTGTTGCAATCAGAGTTAGAGGGAGCCGTCACCACGGCGCTTTTGAAAAGGAACGCTCTGCACGATGCCGTGGATCAGTGTGCGCATTTGGCCACCGTTTTTCTCTAGTTCTGCGGCGATCTGATCAATCGTGGGCGAGTCATAATATTCCGTGCCCCGACCCAGCGCAAAGGTCAGCATCTTCGAGGTGATGCAGCGATAAAAATCGCCCCGCCGGGAGGTCGCCAAAATGTGGTTCAACTCCGCGACCGTCGTGAACGTCTCACCCGTGATCAACTTGCCTGCGGTATCGATGGGTTTGCCCTCCTCTTCTGCCCGGAACATGCCCAGCGCATTGAAATTCTCCAGTGCCAGACCCAGGTCGTCCATGCGCGCGTGGCAGGAGGCGCACAGCGGCTTCTCCCGGTGGATCACCATCATTTCCCGCATGGTCAGTTTCGTTTTGGAAGCCTTCTTCGCCTCCTCCAGCGTCGGCACATTCGGTGGCGCAGGCGGTGCCGGAGTATCGAGCAAGTTCTCCAGCACGAACAACCCCCGCTTCACCGGACTCGTCCGCGTTGGATTGGAGGTCACCACCAGCAGGCTGCCCTGCGTCAGCACCCCGCCGCGCTGGCTTTCCTTGGTCAGCGACACCTTGCGCATCTCATCCCCATTCACGCCCTCAATCCCATAAAATTTTGCCAGCGGCTCATTCAGAAACGTGTAGTTCGCCGTGAACATCTCCAATGCACTGAGATTCTCTTTGATCAGATTGGCAAAAAACATCTCCGTTTCGAGCCGCATCGCACGACGCTGGCGCGCACCGAAAACCTTGAAGGCATCTCCTAAATCGCGGATGCCCAGAACACGCCTTGGATCCACATTGATTCCTTCCACGTCCCGCGTTTGCAGCCACTGGCCCACAAAGTTCTCCACAAACCGCTGCGCCTTGGCATCCTCCAGCATTCGATCCACCTGATCCGCCAGATTTGCGCGCAGTTCCCCTTTCGCTGCCAGCTCAAACAGCTCCGCATCCGGCAGCGAACTCCACAGGAAATACGAAAGCCGAGACGCCAAGGCAAACTCATCCACTGGCACCACCTTAGCCGGATTGTTCGGCTCCGGTTGCACCTCTGCGCGGAACAGGAACTTTGGCGACGCCAAAATCGCTGTCACCGCAAACCCCACCGCCTCTTCAAACGCGGTCTTCGGCTCAGCTGCCGCTGAACCATACAAAACCATCAACCGATCAAGCGTGCCTTCATCCACTGGACGCCGAAAGGCTCGGTCAGCGATCCTGCGCAAGATCTCCCGCGCATAGGCTTCTTTTTCAGCCGCTGCCGCAGGTGCGCCCCCCTTGTGAAACACCCGGTAGTAGTCGCGCGGATAGATCTTCACTCGCCCGTCCAGAGGCCCTTGCATGCCCACCTTACCCACCACCAGCGTCAGCGTCTTTTCTCCTTCCAGAGGCTTCTCCGTCTCATTCGTGATCAAAGTGAAGCTGTTCTCACCCTCCGTCAGTTTGGCCTTGGCCGAGAATTTGATGCTGCTCCGGTTATCCCAGCCTAACGACTGTGTCTCAACCTCCTGCCCATTGACCTTTAGCGTCACCTCGGCCGCGTGGCTCGTTGCTTCAGAGGATCCTGTCGTCTCGTATTCCACCGTGATTTGATACTCCCCGGCATGTTCCACCACCTTCTTGCGGGTCACCTCCACAGGCTGGTTGAACGGCAGCCACTTGCCCGTCTTCTTCAGTGGGGCAGGCGCTTTGAACTCGTCTCCTTTCATCGTGATGGTCGGTATCTCGGCCTTTTGGGGCCGCACCGACACCGCCACAATCTTGCGCGCCGCATCCAGATACTTCTCCATCAGCATCGGTGAAATCGAGAGCACATCTCCGATCGTATCAAAGCCATAGCCCGTGTCATCCGGGGGTAGAGCGTCATTGACGTTGAAGTCCACGCCCAGCAGATCCGCCACCGTGTATTTGTATTCTTGACGATTCATCCTCCGGATCGTCACCCGCCCCGGATCAGGATTAGCAGGGTCGAGTTTGAACACATTCTTCTCGATCCAACCTGCAAGCTTCGCCCGTTCCGCATCCCCCGGCTGATCCTCATCCGCTGGCGGCATCAAGTGGGAGCGCAAATTGTCCCAGACCCGCAGCCACGCCTCCCGATCCTCCAAATGAGCGCTCAGCGACTCATAAGCATCCATGGAAAAATCGCCTTTATCCACTCCATCGGCATGGCAATCATAGCAGTACGTGGACAGCAGCGGCTCGATGTTTTTTCGGAAGTCCTCTTCCATCGGCGCAGCGGCACCCACCGTCCCCGGCAGGACCAGCAGCACACAAGCTACCACTCTGTTTCTCAATTCACTCATTGCTAAGGAAATAACGTTTCCTAAGCCCTGAAAATGACACTGATCTTGTCCAAAACTGTTCACTCACCATCACCGTCGCCATTCTCCGCAGCATCCGAGGCCGTAGCCGCATCTGCATCCGAGGTTTGATTCCGAACCGGTTCTGCAGCGGAGTCATCGCCCAGGTTTTCAGCAGCACGCGCCAGTCTTGCCGCATAAAATCCGTCACTGCCAGGCGACTGCCCAGGACGTATGTGCAGTTCCTCCTCCATGATCCACTTACCCGGATGCGCCGCCAAGAATTTTTGAACCTGCCGCTCGTTCTCTGCGGGCAGGATACTGCACGTCGCATACACCAGCTTGCCGCCCGGTCGCACCAGCTTGGCATGGCCTTCCAAAATCTCCGCTTGAACCTCCGTCAGCCGCTGGATCTCCTCCACACTCAGCTTCCACTTTGCGTCCGGATTCCGTCGCACCACCCCCAGCCCACTGCACGGCACATCCAGCAGCACTCGGTCAAAGGCACCTGCCAACCGCTTCAGCGTCTT
>JBIIUD010000587.1:0-3094 GCA_044340175.1 Verrucomicrobiaceae bacterium | reverse complement strand
GTATGGCGTTTCAATCCGCGCCGCCCGTGAGGGCGGCGACTCAAACTGCGAGATAACTTTATCCATCACGCCGTGTTTCAATCCGCGCCGCCCGTGAGGGCGGCGACAAACCGCGATAGCTGTATGGCTACCGCAGTAATCGTTTCAATCCGCGCCGCCCGTGAGGGCGGCGACTGGAAAGGCCAGAGCGTTATCCATCTAGCACAACGTTTCAATCCGCGCCGCCCGTGAGGGCGGCGACCGCCACCCTTTCCACCTTCTGCGGCGTGTCTTGGGTTTCAATCCGCGCCGCCCGTGAGGGCGGCGACGTTATGCTAAATCCGGCCCCATCAACATCCACTGGTTTCAATCCGCGCCGCCCGTGAGGGCGGCGACGTCCCATTATGGGTGTCAGTCCGGAAAAGCTCAAGGACTCGCTTTTCCGCGAACCTTGAGTGCAGGAGGCGAAATAACGAAGGGTCACTTCAGAGAATCTGTCAAAGAACCGATTTTATCAGGAGTTCCGGTTTCCGCGAACCTCCCTTAGAATAGCGCATCGCTACACGTTCGCGCTCCGTTTTTTAGACGATGAGAGGCCCATCAGGGTTGTAGGTAGGTTTGGCTCCCACATGATCGACCCTGCGTTCCCAATTGTTACCAAGGTGGTAATAGCGGAGGCTGTCGTGGTCAGGATCGATGATTTTCTCCAGGCGTGCTCGCAGCGTCGCCATCTGGCCGGGGTCGAGCTTGCACTCGAACACACTGTTCTGGACGCGTTGACCGTAATCGAGGCAGACTTTTGCGACTTGTCGCAGGCGGCGGGTGCCACCAGGCGTTGAAGTGGCGACATCATAGGTGATCAGGACATACATGTGCGTCGGAGTCGTTTTGCTTTCGGGTCTGGGTGCCTATTTCCAAAGGAAGGCGGGGTAGGCATCATGGTCGCCGCGCAAATGCCTTGCGAGCAGGCGTGCTTGAAGATGGCATACCAGGCCTAAAGTCACTTTCTCACCGAGAAACGGATGCTCCAGTTCCTGCTGCTTGCGTTCTTGGTAGGCGATGAGCACATTCTTTCGGGTGCTGTCCTTCATCTCAACGGCACCGTTTTCTTTGACGGTGAAATCAGCCAGCTTCACTTGCTGACGGTTGATCAAGCTGAGGGCGAGTCGGTCCGCGAGCACTGGGCGCAGCTCCTCCATGAGGTCAAGCGCCAGGGAGGCTCGTCCGGGCCGGTCGCGATGAAGAAAGCCGACTTGAGGGTCCAGTCCGACCGTTTCGCAGGCACTGCGGCAGTCGTGAGCGAGCATGGCGTAAAGGAACGAGAGCAAGGCGTTTACCGGATCGGTGGGCGGGCGTTTGACTCGACCGCTAAACGAGAAGGCGGAGTTGGTAATGAGGTGAGAAAAGACTTCGAAGTAGCGTCTAGCGGCATCGCCTTCAATGCCGCGCAGGGTGTCCAGGGTTTCCGCTCGGCTAGTCGCTTGGGCGTTGTAAGCCATTTCGTTGCAAGTGGCATTCAGTTCCTGGCTACGCTGGTCGCCTCCGTGGTCGCGGATGGCACGCAGTAGGACGGTGCGTTGATTGGCAATCTTGGCCGCCACCATGTGGCGTGCGATGAGGACACTGGCCCCATCGGAATCGGCGCGGCGGTACTGTTCCCTTCGGAGCAAAACATTCCCGCTGGTGAAGCCGCGCACCGCCGCCTGAAATTTGCCGTAAGGCGTGCAGAACGAGAGGGTGACGCCTGTTTCCGCACAGGCGGCCATGAGCGGAGCGCTGCATGACACTCCCCAGCCCAGTGCGACGATGCCGTCAAGATTGTGCAAGGGGACACGGATCTTCGTTTCTTGATCATGGCGGACAACAACGGCCTCTCCATCCTTTCCGAGCCAGGCGTCATCGAGGGTCACAAAAAGGGTGTTGAGGTGTTTGCGCATGGGGAAGGCGAGAGAAGCTTATCGAAGAGAAGCGGTCAGGTCTGCCATTTGGCGGGCGAACCAGGCTTTGGCACCGCGTTGGAAACGCATGGCTTGTGGCATGCACAGTTCCTTCAATGAGCAGGCCTCGCATTTGCGTTCCTCATACACGGCGGGAGGCGTGCAGCCGCTGGCGATGAGGTCGCGCAGCCGCCGCGCTGCGTCTGCGGTGAGCGCGCGGAGATCCGCGTCGAAGGTCACGTCGGTACGGCGGCGGGTTTTGCCGTAAAAGAGGCGGCCTTCACGGATTTCAACTATTGGGCAGTCCTGACCCATTTCAGTCAGATTCGGGCCAGGAATGGCCCGCTGACTGAGCATCTCCTCAAGGCACAGCGCCTGGGCACAGAGTTGTACCTCATCGGCCCGGTGCGCCTTGGGTTTGCCGCGCTTGTATTCGATGGGTAACAGCGTGCCGTCAGCGTGGAACTCCACCACGTCGCATTGACCAGAGAGGCCCAGCGATTCCGACTTCACCGCCAGACCGCGCACGATGCGAACCCCCGCTTTGGTCTCGTCGGATCCCTCGTGCGCCTTTTCATGCATCACGTTCCCCTCCACGGTGAACTCATTCTCCGCCCACACCTGCTCAATGTGAATCAGCGCGCACTGGCGTTCACAGTAGAGCAGGTGTTGCAGGGCAGAGAGGGGGAGGAGGTCCATGATGGAACTGAAGTTGCGAGGGATAGGATGGTGGTCTGTTTTCGGGTTATGAGCACCGTAGTTGAGATCAAGTCAGCCATCGGTGAACTGCCGCAGCAGGAGTTCTGGAGGCTTGCGGAATGGTTTGATGGGGTGCGTGCCCGCACCTGGGATGAACAGATGAAGGCCGACGCCGAGGACGGGAAGCTGGACTTTCTTTTTGAGGAGGCCTTGCCAAAGCAGCCAAGCCGTGCGGAGGTGGTCGCCGACATCATCGCCAGAACACATGCAGCGAGAGCGAAGATGAAGCGGTTCATCACCGACGAGGAGATTGAGGCCGCCAAAGAAGAAGGCCGGGCTTGAACCAACCGAATCCTTCGAGTTCACCAGGAGCGTCGTTGATGCCACTGTCCTGATTGATTTCTTCATCGGCATCACCTTCGCAGTAGGGTTCATCAATTAGCAGCGGTTGGAAAAGGGAAATCTCAGTGAAAAGGGGT
>JBIIUD010000586.1:0-3098 GCA_044340175.1 Verrucomicrobiaceae bacterium | reverse complement strand
CCAGCGCATTGGGTTGAGCGGTCAACACCACCCACGGCGGCTTCACATTGCCCCGTTCTTTGTCATCGACCAAATGCAGCCGATACCGACCACTTTTTTCAAGCAGGAGCGATCCCTCCAAAACTTGATCCCCCTCAGCTCCTGGCCGCAAGGTGACGACATCCTCCTCACTGGCAAACAACTCCGCCTGCACCACCGGCTTGTTCACCCGCGCCTTGAAGCGCAGGGTCGATCCCTCAGGAGCCGACACCTTCAAAGCATTTTTGATCTCCCGCTCAGGCAGTCCGGTGGCGGCGGGCGGCACGATCACGACATCCAGTCGCTCCAGTTTCGGATAAACAAAAGTCGTCACCGCAAACGCCTCCGAGCGCTGCCCCTCCGCTTCCACCTGATAACGCAGCGCCTGAGTCACTCGCGGAATCATGCCGCCAAAGGTTTCCCCATCCACGCCCACAGGCATCACCGTCTGACCCAGCTCTTTGCCATCGAGCCCCTGCCAGACCAGTTTCGCCTCCTTCGGCACGGACGGAGAAATCTTGGCCTCCACCACCAGTCGGGAGTCCAGTTCCACCTCCACCGCCCCCGGTTTCACCGTGAACACCAGCGGCACAACGGCTGTCGAGGGTTTCTCTGGCTCCGTTTCAGGTCTCACCTCAGCCTGCACCGGAAGTTGAGCCTCACGCAACGAACTCATCAGCCCCACCATCGCCGCCAAGAAGGCATAGAGCCCCACATTCACCCAGCGCGTCGCCACCTTCAGCCGATTCCCGACCACCTTGGCCACCCACTCGTCGGCATTGCCCGCATTCAGGGCTTCAGCGATCACCCGCTGCTCCAGGAAACTCGGCGCCTGCGCCCCAGCAGACGGCCGCTCCAAAATCCCCACCGCTGTGATCAGTCGCGCATCCAGCCCCGGCACAGCCGCTTCGATCTCCCGCGCCACCACCACGGCCTCATCCGCCGTCTGCCGGCGCCCCGCCCACCAGCGCGCCAGCAGCGCCCAGGTCCCCGCCAACAGGGGCAGCATCCAAAGTGCGGGTGTCATTCCCAGCCCCCCCGCCAGCGCCAGCCCACCGGCCACCAAAGCGGCAATCAACAAAGGCACCACCACCGCCCGCCGACGCCTCACCGCCCGCTGTGCTTCACGCACTGCGTCTAGCCGTTGTTGAAGCAGCAGCCCCTCAATCATGCACTGAAAACACCGGAATCACCCCGCAGTTGTAGCTGCCACCACTCTCCGTCACAAGACAGAACGCAGCTCCCGCGCCAACTTTTCGGTGTGCCTGGAATCCCCGACAAGAATCTGCGCACTTGGCCGATCAGTTGCTTCTTCGGTGATGCCGCCTCGTCTGAGGCTTGTGACGAAATTGACTCGTCATACTTGGTTGCCCGGCCCCCACCCTCTCGTTCACTTTCCATGCACCGCCGTTTTCTGCCCTGCCTTCTTCGCCTCCTCCTTACCATCAGTGGCATCTCCACCGCCAACGCCTGGTGGGACGGCGGGCACAAGGTCATCGCTTACATTGCGTACGACCACCTTACCCCAGACGAGCGCGCCTGGGTCATGGACCTCCTGGAGGCCAACCCCACCCACGAAGAGCTCTTCCTGGAAAAGATCAAAACTGAACTCCCCGCCGCCGCCCCCGAGGAAACCCGCCAGCGCTGGTACTTCGGTCAGGCCTCCGTCTGGGCCGACCTCATCCGTTACAACTCCGGCTACACCAACGCCCAGTCCATCAAAGAAAAGTTCGACCGCCCAGATCGGCACTACACCGATTTCCCCATCTTCACCTCCGAAGCCGCCCGTCTCGCCCTCAAAGAGCACGACGTCGATCCCGTCATCGCCTGGACCTCGGAACTCCTCGAACCCGACACCAAGCTGAATTCCATGCAGGCCTTTGCCAAAATCGAAGCCCAAGTCCCTGACACCACCCTTCCCCTCCCTGATCGCGCCGTCGAATTGATGTGGCTCTTCCACCTCGTGGGCGACACCCATCAGCCCTGCCACTGCTCCCAACTCTTTGACCCCGTCAGATTCCCCACGGGCGACCGCGGCGGCAACGGCGTCATGATCCTCGGCCTCAAACGCAAAAGCCCGGGCGACATGAATTCCGACGTCCTGCACGCCTTTTGGGATAGCCTCTTCAACGGCCCCACCAACGCCCACCCCGACATCCTCGAGCGCACGGCCCGACTCAAAGCCATGCCCGCCCTCTGGACCAGCGGACGCCAAACCATCGCCGTCACCGACCCCTTTGCCTGGCTCAAAGAAGGCCGCACCATCGCCCGCACCCACGTTTACACACCGGTTCTCCTCGAGCGCATCGCCAAAGGCCGCGCCGAGGTTATCGAAAAGAAAAGCCGCTCACAGGGCACCCGCATCGAGCACACCGTCATGGCCAGCATGACCACCCCAGCTCTCGACGCCTACGCCACCAACGCCCGCACCATCGCCGATCAGCAAGCCGTCACCGCCGGCCTCCGCCTCGCCGCCAGCCTCAAACGCCTCCACACCCGGGCCACGGCTCCGTAAACGCTCAGGCCTTGCATTCCAGACACAAAAAAACCGGAAGCCCGTGGGACTTCCGGTTTGGATTTTTGAGCTACCGCAAACGCCGACTCACTGCTGAGGTGGCACTGGTGCTGGCGCGGCAGGGGCGGGTGCGGGTGCAGGTGCCACAGCTTCCTTGGCTTTGTCGATGGCCTGACCAGCGGCATCGAGCACCTTGGCGGCCGCTGCATTGGCCTTGTCGGTGGCTTCTTTGGTGGCTTCAGAGGCTTTTTCTGAGGCCTCTTTGACCGCTGCCTTGGCTTTGTCAGCCGCATCCTTGGCTTTGTCCACGGCTTCCTTCGTCGCCGCTTCAGCCGCTTCTCCAGCCGCCTTCACTGCGTCGCCAGCAGCCGAGGCCGCTTCCTTCATTTTTTCACCTGCAACCGAGCTTTTCTCCTCAGCTGTCTTGGCAGCTTCCACTGCCGTTTCCTCAACTTTTGGCCCGCATGATGCAAGCACCAAAGCCACTGAACCCATACCCAACCAACCGAACAGTTTAGTTTTCATAACGAGACAGTACTAATAGAAGGTTCCCTTTTTAGCAAGA
>JBIIUD010000585.1:0-3102 GCA_044340175.1 Verrucomicrobiaceae bacterium | reverse complement strand
TAGTCCTTGATGCGGCGATTGTGCGTCGTCACTGGTCGGATCTTCGCGAAGCCGCCCGCATTCTCCGCTGGCAGCTCAAAAAAAGTACCGCCAGCGTTGAACAAGTCCCGCTCCGTGCACACCTCCCGGCAGACCCGTTCAGCCCCTAATGGTCCCGCTTCATCCAGCGCTGCACTGCCACGCGGCAACCGCCAGCGCCCTTTGTCATCCACATACAAGATCGACGCCGCATCCTGCGTGAGCACGCCCTCAGGAATCGCCGCGTTCTTGGAGGTCCATGCCAGTCCCGCCGCATCTTCCACCGGCTTCAAATCAAACGCATCACCCATGTCATAAACAGACGCTTTGCCATCGGACCCTGCCGAAAGGAAGCGCAGGGTCTTGAAGCCACCGCCGCGCGCATGCAGCACGCCACCCGTCAAGTCGGTGTCACCCGGTTGAGCGATCCCGTCAAACATGGCCGCAGCTTTGGCCTCGCGCGCATCGTCGTTGCGGTAGTGGAAGATCGCGGAGATTTTGCCGCCGTCTTGCTGCGCCTTCAGCCGCACCCAAACGCCTGGTTCATCCGCCGAAAACTCGACCCAAAGATGGCCCGCCTTTTCCAATCGATGGACCGACTTTTCCTTCCACTCGCCATCGCCTTTTTCATCGACCTCCAAGATGAAGGCTGCACTTGGGTCAGCCACCAACTGCAGTGAACGATGCTGATAACCCGCAAACAAGAACGGCTCGCTCACCTCGCCCGCCTTCACCGCATCCTCCAGCCACACCGCGCCGCGACCGATCACCGGACCGAGTCCATCGATCTGCTCCGGCGGCACAAACCACAGGTTCGACTGCGATTGCCCCGGCCCAGCCAGTTCACCCTTCGCTTTGCGTACGTTGAGGAATTCCTTGTTCGCTGAATCATCGCAGCCAAACACGATCCGATCCTGCCAGCGAGCGAAGTCGCCGATCACCTTCAAATAGTTGCTGCGGGGTGTGAGGCCCGCGCTGCTGTTGGGTGTGAACCCTTTGGGAAATTGCCAAAAGGCACCATGCATCGTCATCAGGAGATCGTCCTCACCGATGTCCCGGATGCGCGGCCACTCCGTGTTCCAACCGTGCGCGCCATCGTAGCTGTGGCTGGACTTCGGCAGCCGATAACTGTGCCATTTCCCCTCATGCAGACACATCAAAATCAGCGACCGATGATCCCAGCCCACGCTCCAGATCGGATCGGTCGCCGTGTTTTCATTGCCACTGATGCCACCGGGCCCCGAGACCTCCGTGAACTGATTCCGCCGCACCAGTTTCCAATCCTGTCCCGGCGTCGTCCATTCACCCAGGGCGCCGCTCGGTGTCGCCGGATCGGTGAGCACGCGTTTGTCGCGATCCCCATTGTTCGCATACACCAGCCGACCCTGCCCGCTGAACAGCCCCTTGCCATGGTAACCTGGAAGCTCCGACTTGAGCGTGGCCGGACGCGGCTCCTGGGAAAAGCCGGGCTTCGGCGTGTTGCCATCCTGGATGAAGCCCGTGACTTCCAGCGATTTGAGATCCACCTCGTACAGCCCTTCTTCCATGGTCGCGTAGTACACCTTGCCCGCTGGATCGGACAAATGCCGCGCGTTTCCGGTCAGTCGGCCCGGCATCTTCGCGGGCGGGATCACCCGGACCTGGCGCTCCGCATCAATCACATACGGCCCGATGAGCAGCTGCTGGGTCTCCTTGTGAATCATCCGGTTTGCCGGCGTGCCGCCCACACTCTCCGGTCGGATGACCTGCTTCAAATCGGGCGTGATTTCATAGAGTTTGTCGCTCGACCCAAACGGCAGATGCGGCCCATAAGTGATCACCCACAACCGATCCGCCCACGGCACTACCGCCCCTGTACCACACTCGCCCTCGTTGTTAAACATCGCCAAGCTCGGGTAGATGCCGCTAATCTGTTTGGGCTCATCCGCACAAAAACAGATCGAGCTCAAAACCAGGCACCCCATGATAACGACGTTCTTCATGGGCTCACTTCTGCACAAACAGGAGCTGCATAGCAACACCGCCTGCTTACATTTGGCGGAAATTCGTTCCATTCTTTCATGACGCCAGGCACGACACTGGCTAGGTGCCTGGAGGATTGCACCCGCCCTGCACCTGGGTTTAGGATGCCAGCTTACCAAGCCAGTCCCCATCTCAACCCGAAGCAATGGAGATGAGATGACACCGACCCGTTTTTCGCCCTCCGCACGCCATGCCCCGTCGCACCGCCCTCGCCAATCGCTTGCAAAATGGTCGCCGAGCATGAGCGGCACGAACAAGGCGGCAACTATCAAAACGTCATCAACACTTAAGCCAAGTTTGCCCAGGCAGAGATGGCGCTCCCACCGCTTCTATTTCATCACCAATGGAACCCTTTCCGTGCTCACCAATCCCGAGTTCATCGGTTTCTGGGCTGATCAACGTCGCCGTTTTGAAAAGGAAAACTTCGTCGTCGTGCTCGAAGACGCCGACCCCGCTCTCATGCGCCCAGAGCGCCTGCTTTGGCACCGCGCGTTTGATCGCCTGCCCCACAAGCACGCCGCGCAGCTCGCCGCCCACCTGGGCAAGACCCTCCCCGTCCTCGGCAGCTACAGCCTCGCCGATGAAACCCCCGTCCCACCCCCACGCCCGCAGCGCGCCATCAGCTTCGCCGCCTGATGGAGAAGCCGCCTGTGAAGTTCTTCAGGCCTCACCTTCCTCGTTCTCACGCGCACCGGGACCAATGGTCCCGGCTACAGACGAACTTTCTCAAAAAACGACCATCCCTCCAGCTGCGGCGGGCCGAGGGATTCTTGCTCGTAATCGCCCTTCGTCCCTGCCTCGCGCATCGCTTCGAGCGGCTCGCGGCAGTCGGCCATCATGGGGTCGGCGAGCAGGCGGGTGAGGATTTGTTGGTCGCGCGGCGTGAGGCTCGGAGCATCCTCCTTCGTGCGCCAAGCCATCTGAAAGGGTCGTAAAGGGCGAGGATGGATCTCGCGCAGGCGGCGTAGGATGTCCCAGCCGCTGGGATCGGTATCGCCAAAGTGAAAATGAGGCAGCTCCGGCGGCAGTTTTTCCAAGAGACGGCGCACCGCTTGCGTGGGA
>JBIIUD010000584.1:0-3103 GCA_044340175.1 Verrucomicrobiaceae bacterium | reverse complement strand
CAACTTCAGTCCTGACAATCGCTATGCCTACGTGTGTGATCTGGGCATGGATCAGGTGCAAATTTACAAGGTCGATCCTGAATCGGGGGCCTTGCTTCCCAATGAGCCAGCCTTTGCCAAAACCCCAGTTGGCGGTGGACCCCGTCACCTTGCGTTTCATCCGAATGGCAAGTTCGTGTTCGTGAACAACGAGATGTCGCTCACTGAAACGGTGTTCGCTTATGATGCTCAAACGGGCGCCCTGACGCCGGTGGAAACGGTTTCAACGCTTCCTGCTGGAGAGGCGGTGACGAGTGGATTGAGCACGGCTGAAACCGTGGTGCATCCGAATGGTAAATTTGTTTATGTCTCGAATCGTGGTCACGACACCATCGCCGTGTTCTCAGTTGATCTTGAGACGGGGAAACTGACCTTGATTCAGAATGCGTCTGCTGAGGGAGAGGTGCCGAGGAACTTCAATCTTGATCCGACAGGGAAGTGGATGCTGGTTGCACATCAAAAATCCGACACCGTGGCGGTGTTGAAGGTGGATGAAGCGACTGGCAAACTGAGTTTCACCGGCAAAAAGCAAACCGTGGGCGCGCCGGTCTGTGTGCGATTTGTGGCTCTGGACTAAGGGTCAGCGCAGACGATCAAGGATAGAGCCAGACCTGATGAAGGCAGGCGTGCTCGTCTAGCCAAGTCCAACGCACGGTGAGTTGAAGCTTTTGGGCGATGGCCCGGCCTTTTTCGGGGCCGAGAATGCAAAGGGCTGTGGCCATGGCGTCCGATGTGGTCGTGTCTGCCGCAATGACGGAGCATGCCATGCGACGTGTCATACCGAGACCTGTTTCGGGGTCGATGATGTGAGAGTAGCGGATGCCTTCCAGTTCGATGAATTGATGGAGATCGCCCGAGGTGGAGACGGATCGGTTGGCGAGGCTTAGTTTGACGGGGGAGGCGTCCTTGATGCCGGACTTCAGCGCCACGGTCCAACCTGGTAAATCGGGTGGGGGATCTCCTGCGGCGGTGTCGCCGCCAGCTTGCACGATGGCCATGGGAAAACCCTTGGCTTTGAGCAGGGCGAGCATTTGATCTGCCGCATAACCTTTGGCGATGCCTCCGAAATCGAGCAGAAGATCAGGATGAGTCAGGGTGAGTGTTTGCTTGGAAGCGTCCGGTTGAAGATGGCGCCAACCCGTGGCTGCGCGGGCTTTTTGGAGTCGTTCAGGAGGGGGGCGTTTTTGACGTTGCCGACTGCTGCGCCAAAGGCGGGAGAGTTGGCCGAGAGTCGGATCAAAGGCACCCTCTGTGGTCTGCGCGAGTTCGAGCGCGCGCGTGCTCAGGGCGAGGAGATCGGTGCTGCCTGGCCAGGGTTTTGGGGTTGAGGCAGTGAAGCGGTTGATCTCCGAATTGGGCTCGTAATCAGAGAAGATGGCATTCAGTTCGGCAATGCGATCAAACGCAGCATGAGCTGCGGCCTCGGCGTCAGGGAAGCGTTCCCCGGTGGTGTAAATGGCAATGGTGAATTGGGTGCCCATGCCTGGCGCGCTAAAGCCATAGCGTTGCAGCGTGGCGGTGTCGGGTGCTGCTGACGCAAAAAGGCCCTGCCCGAAACCGAGCAGGGCCCAAAGAGCAGCGAATGGAACCTTACTCACGAGCGACGCCATTGTTCCAGGCCGCGTGCATCTCCTCGACGGAAGGAATTTCCAAGGGGCGGACGATGCGGAAGCCCAGCCAAGTGGCATCCGTCAAATACCAGATGCTCTTGGGAAGCTGAGGGTCTTGCTGTTTCCAGCTTGGGTCGGAAGACCGGCGGGCACTGCTGCGGAGTGCGTCTGGATCATCGTCATAATGACCACCGCGGGCCACGTGTGGATAAGGAGTGGTGGAGCGCACCCAGTCGTTGGAAATGACACCGTTCACGGCTTTGGCTGCCCAAGTGGCATTGCGATCTTTGGTGTATTGATCGAGCGTCCACTCGCAGACGTTTCCATACACATCATGAAGGCCCCAGGGGTTGGCTTTCTTTTTGCCGACTTGCGAGTACTGGAAGTTTTCAGCGTTATCGAAGAACCAGGCGTGTTCTTCGAGTTGTGAGGCGTCATCGCCAAAGTAATAGGCCGACTTGGAACCTGCGCGGACGGCGTATTCCCACTCGGCCTCCGTTGGTAGGCGGTAAAAATGGCCTGTCTGAGCGCTTAGCCATTGGCAATATTTGTTGGCGGCGTGCTGGGTCATGCAGATCGCAGGGAAACCGGTGCGGCCCATGCCAAAGTCCATCGGTTGATACGGCGGAGTGGGTTGCGAAATGAGATCCTCAGGCTTGTCAGTGGCGGCCCAGGTCTTGCGGGAGCCGTCTTTGTTGCGCCCGTCGTTGGTGAGCATGTAGGGCTCATACTCATCCCAGGTCACTTCAAATTTGCCCATCCAGAAAGGTTTGATGGCAACTTGGATTTGAGGGCCTTCATCCGGCTGACGTGAGGCCTCGCCATCAGGACTGCCGATGATGGCGGTGCCGGCAGGAATCGTGACCATGGCGTAGGCGGCTCCGGTTTTGGGCACCTTTGCTTCGTAGGCCTTCATCTCTGAAGGCTCCTTTTCTTTCGAGGTGGCGACGATGAAGGCGTGGATTTTCCGAGTGAGTTCGATCGTGTCAGGAGAATTGGTGACAACGGCGGCCTTTTCTTTGGCTTCAAGCTTGATGCCTTCTGGCCAGACGGCCCCCTGTTCGATCCAGGCTTTCAAGATCGAGATTTCGTCCTTCTTGAGCGGGCCGCCGCTTTTTACGGGTGGCATCAGGTCGTCGTCATCTTCAGGGAGCGTGGTGAGGGTATAGAGCGCACTCTTTGCAGGATCAAAGGCAAGAATGTTGGGAGCATTTTCGCCGGTCTCAAAAGCCTCTTTCTTGGTGCTGAGAATCCAGTCGCCCTTGTCCTTTTCAGGGTTGTGGCATGAAACGCAGTTTTGTTCCAAGATGGGTTGGACGTGCTTTTCGAAGCTGATGCGGGTGGTTTGTTTCAGGGTGACGCCACTTGGCCAGTCGGCACCTTCCTCAATCCACTGCTTGATGATGGCAATTTGTGATGGATCAAGCATTCCCTCCTTTTCGGGAGGCATGGCC
>JBIIUD010000582.1:0-3110 GCA_044340175.1 Verrucomicrobiaceae bacterium | reverse complement strand
CTGCTGCGTCAGCCAGAGCGCGTGATCCGTTGCGTTTAACACATGCAGCACAAACACCGCCGACTGCGCCCGCTCCCGTCCCTCCAGGTAATCCTCCGCCCATGCGCGAATCTCCAAACTCTGCGGCGCGATGCCCTCACGCACTGCACAAAACGTCGCCCGCGCTTCCATCTCGCGTGACTCCGGTGCGCCCGCCGCCGCCACCTTCTCACCCGTCGCCGCCATGGGCGACTTCCGCCCTTCGCCTGTCTCCAGCGGTTTCCAGGACAGCCCTAGCCGACGCAGCCCAAAATCATCCGAAGCCGTCACATCAAAAGTCACCACTTCCGTGTCCAGAACGACCTGCTCCAGACTTTCCCTGCGCGCCACAAGGCGCGGTGCGGCATCTTCCACAGGCTGCACCGTTAGCTTCAAGGACTCGCGCGGCGTCAATCCCAGCGCATCTTTCCAGGCAAACTCATGCGTCTTTGCCTCACTCGCCACGCTCTTCGCATCGCTCATCAGCTTACCGTCTTCCACCCGTTGCGGCTTCCCATCCATCGCCGCCTCCACCAGCGGCCGCACACTCTCCAAAACAAATGAAGCCTTGGACCCCTGCAGCAAACTGACCGATCCTCCACGCACTTCGGTTTCTGGCTTCGTCGTGTACTGCAAGTACCCGGGCAACTCAAGCTGCACGGCCAACCGCGTCATCTCCGGACGCGGCCTCGGCTGCACTGAAATCTCACGCCGCACATCCCCCACTCTCAGCTTCAGCAGCGTGTCCTCCTTCTGTGGTGGCAGGCTCAGAGCAAAATGATCCTGCTCACCCCGCGCCGCTTTGACCATCGGCTGATCCTTCACCATCGCCCGCGCTTCGCCAGGTTTCCAGGCACTGTCGCCCGCTAACATCACTCCCAACTCGACGGGCTCCGCATACGGCACCACCCAAGGATCCGGCAGCGCCGCTATCCGCGCGAAGGTGAACCGCTCCACGTTCTGCCACGGAGTCGCCCAGCGTTGCAGCGCATTGCGTGCCGCCTCATTGACCAGAACAAACGCCCCCGTCACCAGCAGCACCACGGCCCCGCTGGCCACCGCCCAGTGCTTGTGCCGCGCCTGTGGCACCGCTTGACTGAAGTCCCGATCCTTCACCTCCGCATCCGCTTGCGCCATCGCCGCCTGCACCAGTCGCTCACTGCGACCACCTTCGCCCGCTTCCATCCGCGCCAGTTCTACGATGCCCAAAAGCTGATCGCCCAATCGAGGAAAGGTCTGCCGCAGCAACCGCGCCGCATCCTCCAGCCGCCGTTGCCGCCACACCCAGCGATGCCACTTCAGCGGCAAACCAATGCCCAAAACCGCCACCCCCAGGATCAAAATCGTGGCCCGCAACCACCCCGGCGTGTCAAAGAAGCGATCCAGTGCAAACACCAGCACATAGGAAATCAACAAGCCAAACAAACCCGCCAGCACGCCCTCAATGCCCTTCACCACCCACACCCGACGACGAAAATCCGCCAACTTGGCAGCCAGAAGAGGAGGAAGCGAGTTCATCTCAGTAAAGGAATCCATTCGGGCCGTCCAGTTTCAGAACTCGACAAGCCACCCCCACAATAACGATTAAAGCACCCCACAAGCGAGCCTTTTTTAGCATCTCAAATCACGCAACGCCCGCAAATGACGTTGCCCACTGTCAGACCCTCGGTCCAACGACCTCGCACCCGACTGCCGCTTAGCACCAAACCAAACCTTTCTCAGTTCCCTCCAAACACCACCCCCGCTTCCGAAGCCAATCCCGTCACCTCCAGCCCCCGCGCATGGCGTCAACGATAGTTTATCTGCTAGCTTATTCTCCGTCACCTCCAGCCCCCGAGCATGGTGTCAACGATAGTTTATCTGCTAGCGTATTCTCTCGCCAGCGCACGTTGCATGGCTAAGGCCTTTTACAGAAGAAACTTTACACGTCTTCCAAAGCATCCTCTAAGAGGTTATTTTTGTTACGCAAAGTTAAATTCACGTTAAAAAAAATCAGACGCAATCGACTTGAGGGAATTTTAGGTGCAAACAAATTTTGATGAAACTTGGTTTCCGACACATCTTTTTCTCCCTTTTAATGACATTTGTCTGCGTACAGGGGCAGGCTGCTACGATCATTTACAGTGGGATCGGAGATAGCATCAGCGGTTCACTCGGCGGAGTGGTGTTTTCCAATGCGGCCTACACCATTACAATGCCTTCGGACACCGCAAACATCATAGACGGCCAAGCGCTTTTCGGATTACCTTTTCCGGTTTATGTCAATGATGGGGTGACAGGTATTGGCTCTATCGAGATCGCTGGTGTGGGGACTGCCACTTTCACCAATGCATTGGGCATCATCGCTTGGGACCGACGGATATTAGGGGAAACTACTCAAATTGGCTTCCGACTAGATAACGGTTCCGTTGGTTCATTACCTTTTATCAGTGGTGATTTTGATGCCTGGGACCTTACGGATCCTTATTCCCGAACCGCTCCAGTGGATCCCACAATGCCACTTAACGTTGACATGGGCACATCTATGGGAGCACTGCGCATCACGGGTTTCAGCGGGAACATCACCTTCACCACTAGTGCCATACCAGAGCCGTCGAGGGCTTTGCTAAGTATGGCTGGGCTTGGAATACTAGCCATGCGCCGCCGCCGGCGGGGCGCGCATCAAAACCGGACCTGAGTCGCAGGGATTACTGCTAGGAAATTGCTTATGAAGGCGCTGGGGTGTGCAGGGCGGCGGCGGCGGCGAGGCGGCCTCTGGGCAGATTGAGCCAGGTGCGGTAGTGGTCGCGCAGGCAGTCGGTGGCGGTCTGTGTATCTTTCCCCCCACTATTTTGAAATTTCTACGAATAAAACACCTGGTTTATTGTTTTTGGTGCTGCCTCGTTGGCCGAACTTTTGCTTCAGCTGCGCATGAGTTCTTTGATGGTGTGCGTGGAGTTTCCCACTGGGCGGTCCAGCGGCACCCCTGCGCAGGTTAGGAGCGTGGCCAGGAGATCGCCTTGGTTGCCTTTGACGGTGTCGATAAAGCGGCCGGTATTGAGACTTCCGCCGCCTTTGCCTGCAAGGATAAAGGGGAGGTTTTCTCGGGTGTG
>JBIIUD010000583.1:0-3110 GCA_044340175.1 Verrucomicrobiaceae bacterium | reverse complement strand
GCGTGAACTCAGCCTATGAGGGCGGACCGGGTGAGGCGGAGGTGGCGAACTGGATCGAGGCTTTCTTCGCTCAGCACGGCATCGCCACCGAACGCCAGTCCACCGTTTTCCCGGGGCGCGACAATGTGCTCGCCCGCCTGCCCGGTCGCGACCGCTCACGCACCATCGTGCTAGAGGCGCACATGGACACGGTCTCGATCACCGGCATGTCGATCCCGCCCTTCGATCCCGTCATCCGCGAGGGCAAACTCTACGGTCGCGGCTCGTGCGACACCAAAGCCGGTCTCGCCGCCATGATGCACACGCTGATCGAACTCAAACAGGCTGGCATCACCCCACCCTGCGATGTCCTGCTGGCCGCCGTCATCGATGAAGAGTTCTCGTATCGCGGTGTCGTTCGTCTTTGCGAGGGCTTGCAGGCCGATGCCGCCATCGTCGCCGAACCCACCGAACTGCGCGCCGTCATCGCAAGCAAAGGCGTGTTGCGCTGGGCCATTGAGGTCCAAGGCAAGGCCGCCCACAGTGCCAAACCTCACCTGGGCATCAACGCCATCCAGCACATGCGCCGTGTGCTCGAAGCTCTGGAACAAGACGACGCCCGCTTGGCTCAACGCAGCCACCCGCTTGTCGGCCAACCCACCTGCAACGTTGGTGTCATCCGGGGTGGCGTACAGGTGAATTTTGTCCCCGACCTCTGCAACATCGAGCTCGACCGCCGCCTCCTCCCTGGCGAATCCGCCGAATCCGCGCTCGCCGAATACCAGAGCATGCTCGACTCCCTCCCCGGCATCTCCGCCCGCAACGTCGAGCCTCTGCTGCTCGTCGATGAAGCGCTCGATACACCACCCGACACCCACGTCGCGCGAACGGCGGCACAAACCCTCGCCGCCATGGGTCTGAACGCTGAACTCTGCGGCGTGCCTTATGGCAGCGACGCCTCCAAACTCTCGCGAGCCGGCATCCCCAGCATCCTCTTCGGCCCGGGTAGCATCGACCAAGCCCATGCCGCTGCTGAATACATTGAAACCGATCAAGTCATCACCGCGCTCGACTTCTACCGCCATTTTGTACTGAACTACCCCGCCTCATGAAAACCCCGACCCGCCGCCGCTTCCTCCAGTCCACCCTCGCTGCCACTGCCACCCTCGCAGCGCCTCGCATCAACGCGGCCGAGGCAAAAGGCTTCATCGACGCTCACGTCCACGTTTGGACCCCCGACACCCAAGCCTACCCGATCGCCGAAGGCTTCACTCCAGCGGATCTTGCACCACCCAGTTTTACCCCTGAGGAACTCTTCGCCCATGCCAAGCCCAACGGCGTGGACCGCATCGTGCTCATCCAAATGAGCTTCTACAAAACCGACAACCGTTACATGCTTGACAGCATGGCGCGCTTCCCAGGCGTGTTTGGCGGCGTCGCCATCATCGATCATGAAGCTCCCGACGCCGTCGCTCAAATGAAGACCCTCAAAGCCAAAGGCGTGCGTGGTTTCCGCCTCTACACCGACAAGAAAAACGCCGAGTCCTGGCTGTCATCCGACGCCATGAAAAAAATGTGGGCCACCGGTGCTGACGAAGGCCTTGCCATGTGCTTGCTTGCCAATCCCGACGCCCTCCCTGCCGTTCACGCCCTCTGCAAAGCCTTCCCGAAAACGCCCGTCGTCATCGACCACTTTGCCCGACTCGGCATGAAAGGTCCGCCTGCTGAAGCCGACCTCGAAAACCTGGTCAAACTCGCCGATTTCGAGACCGTCCACGTCAAGACGTCCGCCTTCTACGCCCTCGGTGCAAAGAAAGCCCCCTACACCGACCTCGCCCCAATGATTCGCCGCCTGCGCGATACTTACGGAGCCAATCGCCTCATGTGGGCCACCGATTGCCCTTATCAAGTCGGCGAAGGCCACACCTATGCCGACTCCATCGCCCTGATTCGCGATCGCCTCGACTTCCTCAGCGCCGAAGACAAGAACTGGATCCTGCGCGGCACCGCCGAAAAAGTCTTCTTCTCCTAAAAACGGCGCAGCGCCTGCAAGTTGTTCGCTGCCGCTCAAGGAGTGGCACGTCCTGAGCAGCCGATGCTGACGCTTGTCTGCCTGTACAAGGTAGGATTTCAGGCTGAATCCGCTTTTGCCTCCAGATCATTCCTGGTCTAGGGTGCGGTTTACGTCATGTTCTCACTCCTCCAAGACAAACTCGAAGACGCCTTCAAAAAGCTGCGTGGGCTCGGCCGCATTAGCGAGTCAAACATCGCCGACGCCATGCGCGACATCCGCTTGGCCCTGCTCGAGGCAGACGTGGACTTTCAGGTCACCAAGGACCTGCTCGAGGCCGTCAAAACTGAGGCGATGGGCGAGTCCGTGCTGCGCTCTGTTTCCCCTGGGCAGCAAATCGTCAAAATCTTCCATGACGAACTGGTCAAGATCCTGGGTGGCGGCTCCTCAGCCCTCAACCTTGAACCGCCCCAGCGCATCCTCATGGTCGGCCTCAATGGCGCCGGTAAGACCACCACCTCAGCCAAGCTGGCAAACTGGCTCAAGAAACAGGGCAAACGCCCGCTGCTCATCGCCCTTGACCTTTACCGCCCCGCCGCCATCAAGCAACTGCAGGTGCTGGGCGAGTCCCTGAACACCCCGGTCTGGGCGCCGGCCGCAGGCGAGACCGATCCCATCCGCGCCGCCAAGGCCTCCCTCGAATGGTTGGCTCAGCAAGGCAGCGGCGTGGCCATTTTCGATACGGCTGGTCGTCAGGATGTGGATAGCGCGCTCATTGATGAGCTGAAAAAAGTCGCCGCCCTTGTTCAGCCCAGTGAAACCTTGCTCGTCGCGGACGCTGCCACCGGACAGCAAGCCGTGTCCGTGGCCAAAACCTTTAACGAGGCCATTGGCGTCACCGGGTTGATCATGACCAAACTGGACGGCGACGCGCGCGGCGGTGCCTTGCTATCCATGCGTCAGGTCACAGGCTGCCCCGTGAAGTTCCTCGGCGTCGGGGAAAAAGTGGAGCAACTCGAAATCTTCCACCCAGACCGCATGGCCCAGCGCATCCTGGGCATGGGAGACGTGGTCAGCCTCGTCGAGAAAGCCTCTGAAGAGATCGACGAAAAAGAAGCTC
>JBIIUD010000581.1:0-3117 GCA_044340175.1 Verrucomicrobiaceae bacterium | reverse complement strand
TACCGACGGCTGGAACCAAGGCCGCCCAGGCCAAGTTCATTGGATGGTCACAAAGCTCACGACCATGCGCCTCGCGCTTTTTGCCAATACGCTTGCGCCGAATTCGGATGAGCTCAACGGCTTCCCCGACTCCCGCACCTCCGTCTTGCCGGAACAAGGCCGCTGGATTCACTTGGCCACGGTCTATGATTCCGCCGCAAAGACGGTGCGCTTCTATCTCAATGGCCAATTTGACAAGGAAACCCGCCAAGCCATCGCGCATCCCGCACGCCTCGGCTCCGCACAAATCGGCAACTGGGATCGACAAGATCGCAAGCTCAGCGGCCGCGTCGATGAACTGCTCATCCTCGGCCGCACGATGAGCGATGAAGAGGTGCGAGCACTCTATGAGGCAGGCAATCCTTATCGCTGAGGTGCCCCACCGAAGGCACCGAACTCACGGAATGCGGATTTCCGAGTGCCGTCTTGCACCCCCCCACATTTCTTCGGTGTCTTCCGTATTTTCCGTGGGCCACTCCTGAGATCATGCGTTTCGGCAAAGATTTCGTGTTAAATCCGCTCCACTGACGGAGATAAGGTGTTGATGCCTTCGTTCGTCTCTCGCCTTCAGCTTGCCGCTCTCACCTTCCCTTGGTGGATCGCGGTGGGTGCTTCCGCGGCGCCCGTGGACTTCGTCCGCGAGGTGCGCCCCATCTTCGAAACGCACTGCTATGAATGCCACGGCGAGAAGAAGCACAAGGGCGGCTTGCGTCTGGATGTGAAGGAGGCGGCTCTGAAGGGCGGTGACAACGATGGACCGAACATCATTCCGGGAAAGGCGAAGGAGAGTTCGCTCATTCATTTCGTCACTTCGACCGATGAAGATGAGGTCATGCCGTCGATGGGTGTGCGCCTGTCCAAAGAGCAAGTCGCCACTCTGGTCGCTTGGATCAATGAAGGTGCCCTCTGGCCCGATGGTGTTGATTGGGTCAAGCTGAAGGATAAGAGCGACCATTGGAGCTTTAAGCCGGTCAAAACGTTCACAGATCTCCGCACGATTGATACGTTCATCGGCGCCGCACTCGACGCGCAAGGCCTTCATCGTTCACCGCCCGCCACACCCGCCGCTTGGCTGCGCCGTGTGACCTTTGATCTCACCGGTCTGCCACCGACGCCGGAGGAACTGGCGGCGTTTATGACAGCGCCGGACCGCACTGCGGCGGTGGAGCGCTTGCTTGCCTCCCCACGGTATGGCGAGCGCTGGGCGCAGCACTGGCTGGACGTAGTTCGCTACGCGGACACCCATGGCTTTGAGGTGAACACCGAACGTCCGCATGCCTGGCCATATCGCGACTACGTCATCCGTGCCTTCAATGCGGACACACCGTATGACCGTTTCATCAAAGAGCAGATCGTGGGGGATGCCTTGGATGCGGATGCGGCCACCGGTTTCCTGGTCACGGCATCGGTGCTGCTGCCGGGTCAGATCGGTAAGGACGAGCCCTCGAAGCGACTCGCACGGCAGGACTCGCTGGATGAAATTGTGAACAACATTGGCCAGACTTTTCTCGGACTCAGCGTCGGCTGCGCCCGCTGCCACGATCACAAGTTCGATCCCATCAGCGCCAAAGACTACTACGCCATGCAGGCCCTCGTCGCTGGCGTCGAGTATGGAGATCGCGACCTGCGCACACCCGAAGCAACGGCCGCTCGTGAACGCCTGAAGCCCATCCAAACCCAGATCGCCGCCCTCAACGAGCAACTGTCGCGCTTGGTCCCCCTAGCAAAGTCCGGCGTCAAACGTCCGATGATCAACGCGCGCGAGAACGTGGATCGTTTTGCCCCTGTCACGGTCAAACGTCTGCGCTTCACCATTCGTGAAACCAATAGCCTGGAGCCCTGCATTGATGAACTCCAGGTGATCAATACCGCAGGCGAAAACATCGCGCTCAAAGCGGCTGTGACCGTGTCCGGCGAAAAAGTGACTACTGACCGCCACGAACAGCGCTTTGTGAACGATGGCAACCACGGCAATTCACGCAGTTGGATGTCAAACCAACAGGGCAAAGGTTGGGTGGTGCTGGAGTTCCCTCAGCCGAGCGAGATCGACCGTGTCATCTGGGGTCGAGATCGCCTGGGCAAGTTCAAGGATCGCCTCGCCACGAGCTACGTCATCGAGATCGCTGATGCGGATGGCCAATGGAAGACCCTTGCGGACTCTGATGACCGCGAAAGCTTCGATGCCAGCAAGAGCACTGAACCCGCATTCACCACCCAGGGCCTTCCCAAAAACGAAGCTCAGGCAGCGGGCAAGCTGCTGACCCAAAAGGCAGCCTTGGAAAAGGAACTCAAGACCCTAGATGCCTCCCTCAAAGTCTTCGCCGGCACCTTCCGCCAACCTGACACCATTCACCTGCTCAATCGCGGTGATCCTGAGCAGCCAAAGGAGGAAATCATTCCCGCCGTGCTCAGCACGCTCGGCGATGTGAAGCTGGACAAGCAAACGCCCGAGCAGCAGCGGCGAGCCGCCCTCGCAGACTGGATCGCCCGTCCCGAGAACCCGCTCACGGCTCGCGTGATGGTGAATCGCATTTGGCTCGGCCACTTTGGCGTCGGCCTTGTCGAAACACCGAGCGACTTTGGCAACAACGGCATGAAGCCCACGCATCCTGAACTGCTCGACTGGCTCGCGAGTGAGTTCATCCGCTCCGGCTGGAGCGTGAAGCACCTGCATCGACTCATCGTGTTGAGTGAAACGTATGGGCAAAGTGGCTACGGCTTTAGCCGAACGGAGGCGGCTCATGCGGCAAGCACTCTGGACTCCGACGTACGCCTGCTCTGGCGCTTCCCCTCACGCCGTCTCGAAGCTGAAACCCTCCGCGATTCGATGCTTGCCATCAGCGGCCAGCTCAATCTCAAGATGTATGGCCGAGGCTACGACCTCTTTGACAAACGCGGTGGTCTCAGCGGGTTCAACCCTGTCGAGAAATCCACGCCCGAGAATCAACGCCGCATGATTTACGCGCACAAAGTCCGGCGCGAACCTGAAGCCGTCTTCGGAGCCTTTGATTGCCCTGATGCCGGCCAAAGCACCGCCGCCCGTCGCGCCAGCACCACGCCGATCCAAGCGCTGAACCT
>JBIIUD010000580.1:0-3121 GCA_044340175.1 Verrucomicrobiaceae bacterium | reverse complement strand
CCAGGGCAAGCCCTTTTTTCATTACATCCCATTCATCGCGCCGCACTTCCCGTTGCACGCGCTACCGGAGGACATCGCCAAGTATCGAGATAAGTATCTTGATGGCTGGGACAAAATGAGGGCGGCACGTTTTGCCCGTCAGCAAGAACTGGGCATCACCCAGACGACGCTGTCGGAGTTAGAGCCCGCAGTCGGCCCACCGTATGTGTTTCCAGAGGCCCTAGAAAAACTCGGTCCTGGGGAGATCAACCGGCCTTTGCCGTGGGAAACCCTGACTGAGGAGCAGCGACGCTTTCAAGCGACCAAGATGGCCATTCATGCTGCCATGATCGATCGCATGGACCGCGAGATCGGCCGTATCCTTGAGCAACTGAAAGCCATGGGTGCGTTTGAGAACACGCTCCTCATGTTCGCCTCCGACAATGGTGCGACAGCCGAGATCATGGTGCGCAATGGGGGGCACGATCCCGCCGCGCCTCCCGGCAGCGCCGCCACCTACCTCTGTCTTGGTCCTGGCTTCTCCAGTGCGGCAAACACGCCGTATCGCCGCCACAAAACCTGGGTGCATGAAGGTGGCATCAGCACCCCGCTGGTCGTGCATTGGCCTGCGGGCATCACCGCCAAGAATGAACTGCGCACCACGCCCGCGCACGTCATCGACTTTGTGCCCACCGTGCTCGAACTGGCTGGCATGAAGAAGCCAACGCTCTGGGAAGGCGAGCCCATCCCGGAAGCTCCTGGTAGAAGCCTGGTACCTGCTTTTGCCAGAGACGAAACCATCGAGCGAGACAGCCTTTGGTGGCTGCATGAGGAGAACAAAGCCATCCGAGTCGGCGATTGGAAGTTGGTGGCGGCGAAAGGGGATGCTTGGGCGCTCTACGACCTCAAGAGCGATCGCGCAGAGCAGCACGACCTTTCCGCAAAGCTGCCTGACAAAGCCAAAGAATTGGCTGCTGCTTGGCAGAAGCAGACGGATGACTTCACGGCGCTGGTGCAGAAAACCCAATCCCAGCAACCGGTAGGCAAGGGCAAGACGAAGGGCAAGAAAGGCAAGGCTGCTAAAAATAACTGACCTGAGCTCTCATGACTGCATCCTTTGGTTTTCTTTTTTTGACCGTGCTGATCGGCGGCCTCGCAACGGCGGTGGCAAAGACACCCCCCAACGTGGTCTGGATCATCGCCGATGACATGTCCCCGGACACGGGTGCCTATGGGTTGGCAGAGGTGAAGACTCCTCATCTCGACCGGTTGGCGGCGGAGGGACGGCGTTATGACCGTGCCTATGCCAGCGCTCCGGTGTGCAGTTCCTCGCGGTCCGCTTTCATTCTGGGTTGCTATCAGACCACCACAGGCCTGCACCCGCATGATGTGGAAAATCCGCAGCCACTCCCAGCACCCTACCGCCACTTGCCAGAGCTACTGCGGGAGGCGGGGTGGTTTGTCACCAATGCCGCAGCGCCGGGTGCGTTGCGCGGCGGGCGTGCGATCAAGAAAGGCAAGACGCACTACAACTTTGCGCATGATCCAAAGCAAATGTTCGATGGGGATGACTGGCGGAAGCGCAAGCCCGGACAGCCCTTCTTTGCTCAGTTTCAAATCACCGAGCCGCATCGTCCTTTCCCCATTCCAGAAAGCTACGACGAAGAAAAGCTGCGCGCCCTCAAACTGCCTGCGAGCTACCCAGATCACCCGCTCCTCCGGCGGGATTGGTATGCTTATCAGCGCAGTGTCGAAGTGGTGGATCAGCGCGTCGGTGTCATCCTTGATCAACTGCAAACCGAGGGCGTGCTGGACAACACCATCGTGATGTTCTTTGCGGATCACGGTCGCCCGATGCCCTGGGGCAAGCAATGGCTGAGTGTCGAGGGCCTGCATGTGCCCCTGCTTGTGCGCGGGCCCCAAGTCACCGCTGCCAGTGTGGAGCCGCGCCTTGTAAGCCTGATCGACCTGGCCCCGAGCGTACTTCAGCTGGCCGGGCTGCCTATTCCAGAGTGGATGGAAGGCCGTGCGCTACTGGAGAGTGACTTTCCTGAACGCCCCGCTGTTTTTGCCGCACGCGATCGCTGTGGGGATGCCATGGACCGCCTGCGTGCTGTCATCACGCAGGACCATTTGCTGGTGCGGAATTTTGATCCTGGTCTGTCCTATTTGAACTGGTCCAGTTACAAAGAGGAGCAATACCCAGGGCTACCTCTGCTACGGGTTCTGCACGCGCAGGGCAGGCTTGATCACGCGCATGCCTTCCGATTGAGTTCTGCACGACCCGGTACTGAGCTGTATGACCTGCGTGCCGACCCGACGGGCGTGCACCTCAGTCAAGACGAGTCCACGCGGGCCGAGTTGGAGAGCGGTCTGGAGGCGTGGATCAAGTCCAGTCGGGATCAGGGCCTCCGAGGGGATCCCGCCACCGAGCCTGCCTTGCAAGACATTCAAAAGAGCAAGCGCGTGAACTATCGGCGTGTCTGGGAAAAGCGCCTGGGCAAACCGGAGCCCACGGATGCCGAGCGCCTGGGCTGGTGGGAAAAAAGTTATGGACTGCCTGCTGAAAAAATCATTCCCTGACCCTGCCGATCCATGAAACGACTCCTCGCCTTCCTTCTCAGTTTCTCCGCCTCTTGGGCCGCCGCCGTTGATCGACCTAACATCATCTTGATCGTCACCGATGACATGGGCTACGCCGACATGGGCACGCAGGGCGCTCGCGGTTTTGCCACGCCGCACTTGGATCGCATGGCGGCGGAAGGCACGCGCTTCACTGACTTCTATGTGCCGCAGGCCGTTTGCACCGCCTCACGCGCGGGCTTTCTTTCTGGCTGTTACCCGAATCGCATCGGCCTCCAGGGGGCTTTCAATCACACCAGTCGTGGCGGCATTCATGGTGACGAATGGCTGCTGCCAGAAATGCTGAAGGATCTCGGTTACGCCACCGCTGGCATGGGCAAGTGGCACCTCGGCACGCGTTTGAAGTTTCATCCGATGCGCCACGGCTTTGACGAATGGTTCGGCATCCCTTACTCGAACGATAACACGAAGTATCATCCCTCCCTCGCCAGCGAGATGCCGCCGCTGCCGCTCTATGATGGGGAGAAGGTCGTCGAACTGGACCCCGATCAGTCGCGCT
>JBIIUD010000579.1:0-3124 GCA_044340175.1 Verrucomicrobiaceae bacterium | reverse complement strand
CTGAAGGTGACGAACCCAGCGAGACCGGCGACGATGATGAGTGCCACCAACGCGCCAAACCAGCCGCGTTTGTAAAAAGGCACTTTGAAGCCCGGGCCGCCACGCCAGTTGCTCTTGGTTTCAAGTTCGATATGGTCTGGGAACATAACGCGATGTCTGCCGCCGTCCGAAGGCCGCGTACGACTGGAGCGGCACGAAACCTAGCCTGAACTTATTATTTTGCCACCGGATTCCGCAATCTTTGCTAATTCAGCGTCTGAAAGGGCGGGAGAAAAGACGTTTCCCGACTGGTTTCGGGATCATTTGATGGTGGCGGGCGGCTGGTTGCCCTGGGCGGAGGTCATGGATTTGGCGCTGTATCATCCCGAGTACGGGTATTACTCCAAGGCTCCGCGAAGGATTGGTCGCGGGGGCGATTTTTACACGGCGGTGAGTGTCGGGCCGCTCTATGGCCGATTGATCGCTGAGCAGGTCGCGCGGGTGTGGGCGGCAGCAGGGAGCCCGGCTCATTTTGTGGTGGCCGAGCAGGCGGCGCATGATGGGCAGTTGATGGAGGACCTCCTGAAGGCAATCCAGACTGACCATCCAGAGATGGCGCGCGCCGTTGAAGTGGTGCTGGTTGAGCCCCAGGAGGGTTATCAGAAGGCTCAGGAGTTGAGGCTAAAAAGAGTGTGGGCAGGCCGATTGCGCTGGGTTGCCCAGATCGCGGACCTCAAGGCGTCCGCAGGGTTCTTGGTTTGCAATGAACTGCTAGACGCCTTTGCTGTGCACCGAGTCACCAAAGTCAAAGGTCAATGGATGGAATGCGGGGTCGCTCTGTCCGTTGATGAATCGGCGCTGGTGTGGGAGCACCGAATCATTGAGGATGAAGGATTAAAGGCTGCAGCTGCCCGGTTGCCGCCCGATTTGCCGGACGGTTTCGTGACGGAAGTGCCTATCGCCGTGACGAGATGGGTCGCTGAGTTGGGACGGAGTGGTTTTTGGGGAACGGTCTGGATTGCTGACTACGGTTTGGATGCGGAAGATTACTGGAGTCTGGAGCGGCCTGAGGGGACGCTGCGGCGATACTGGGAGCACCGGATGGATGACCGGGTTTTGGAGGATTTGGGGAACGCGGATTTGACGTGCCACGTGAATTTCACCCATGTTCATGAAGCGGCGATGGTAGCCGGATTCGAGATGGTCGATTACGTTGACCAGGGTCGAATGTTGACTCGATTAGCCGGGCCCTGGTTGAGTTCGTTGGAAGGCAAAGGGATGACAGCCGAGACACCTGGTCTGTTGCGCCAATTTCAAAGCCTCACACATCCCGGGATCATGGGGCGGTCGTTTCGGGTGATGCTGCTGGAGCGGGTGGCGGGTCTTTGACGCCGAAGGGTTTGCGGAAGCTCTTTTTGCTGTATTCGAGCATTTTCCTGGAGGTCTTGAAGTCCTCCTTCAGGTCGGTTTTGATTTGGGCCATGCCGTCGGCGAACTCCTTGTTGGCAGCCTTGATGTCGGCTTTGAATTGGGCATTTGCGTCCGCAATGGATGGTTCCTTCTTGGTGTTCGATTCGGCGGCTGAGCGAGAGCTGATGCCCGCAGCATGGGCGGTGCGTGTTGCGGCTTTGGCGGCGGTGCGGAGGAGGGCTGCCGAGAGGGATTGATCTTTCGGGACCTTTTCGAATTCTGAAACGAAAGCGTAGTCGATTCGCGATCCGGTCTTCGCATCAAAGACAACCACTGTGAACTCACAGCCTGCGGAGCGATCCACTTTTGCGCCGAGGAGGAAACCTTCCTGCATGAAGAATCCACGGCGATTGGAGTAACTCGGGATGTAGGCACCTGCGGCTGCGTTGTAGTAGCCTCCGCTGGCGGTAAGGGTGCTGCCATCGAGGAGCAGAATGATGTCGCAGTCGGTGCGAGGGGGCAATTTTGCTGGAATGGGGGAATAGGCGGCGGCCATGGCACCAGCGAAGCCTTTTTTCTGTGGGGGGAAGGGGATCTGGCGAAGCGAGAGGCCGGGGCGAAGGTGCCTAGTGATTCCGTCGATGAGGTTCAGCCCAGGGACGGAGACGACCGAGGACTCATTGGTGAAGACGGTGGTTCCGACGGTGATTTTGTTGGCGCGTCCCGCGGGCATGTTGCTGGCGATGCCCACGACCTTGGCCTGGGCGACCACGGGATTGGAAGCCGGACTGACTGCGCAGGCCATGAGGCCCAAGGGGGCCGCCGCGGCGAGCAGGTAGCGAATGCCTTTGACGGTCATTGGCGAATCCGGGGAAGGAACTCAGGCGGACAACTTCGCGCGGACTTCTTCGAGGGCGCGCTTGGTGCGGGCGATGCCGTCCATCTCGGTGTGGGCGTGGCCTTCGTATTCGATGCCGACGTAACCGTTGTAGCCAGCGGCGACGACGATTTTCATGAGGCGGAGGAAGTCGAGGGTCATCTCCCGGCCTTCCCGGAGGTCTTCGGTGACAAAGGGGCCGGCGCCGGTATCCCAGTCGTAAGCCTTGGCGCTCATACCTTGTTTGACCCAGGGCATGAACTCACGGAGGCCTTTGTAAGGGTTGTACAATTCACCGGTCTCGCGATTCGTGTAAAAATTGCCAAAGTCGGGCAGGATGCCGACACGGGCGTGGTCGGCCATTTTCATGACACCAGTGAGCCATTGACCATTGGAAGAAAGACCACCGTGGTTTTCAACGACGACGTAGAGGCCGCGTTTGTCGGCTTCGATGCAAAGGCGATGCAGGCCGTCGGCGGCGAGTTTCATCTGCTCGTCATAGCTGAGTTTGGCGCTGCTGGCGGCGTTCACGCGGAGGCTGTGGCAGCCGAGGAACTGGGCGGCGTCGAGCCATTTGAGGTGGTTGGAGACGGCGGTCGCGCGCTTGGCTTCATCTGGCTCGCCCAGGTTGCCTTCGCGATCGCACATGATGAGCAGGCCTTTGACGCCCTCGCCCTCCTGGCGGGTTTTCATTTCGCCGAGGTAGGCTTTGTCCTCAGCCTTGTCGAAGAACATCTGATTCACGTACTCGACGCCGTCGATGCCGAAGCTGCGGGCGGTTTTGCAAAAGTCGAGGTGATCCAGAGGCTCGGCACCTTCGCGTTTGAACATGCGTTTGTTCAGCGACCACTCAGCAAG
>JBIIUD010000577.1:0-3126 GCA_044340175.1 Verrucomicrobiaceae bacterium | reverse complement strand
GACGAGGGCGCGCAGGACCTCGTGGCCTTCCATCGGCGGTGGCAGCTCGACGATGCCCTCCCGATCCATCTTCAACTCCAAGCCCGCGCAGATGACCCGCCCTTCATGCAGATCAGGTGAGATCAATTGAAAGCGCTCCTTGTTCTCGCCCCGTCCAGGCACGATGCCTTCATAGACCTTTTTGCCCTCACGCAGGATGACGCAGCGGTCGCACATGAGTTCCACCTCTCCCAGGAGGTGGGAGTTTAAAAGAATGGTCATGCCAAACTCATCTCGCAGGCGCAGAATGAACTCGCGGAACTCCGTGATGCCCTCTGGGTCTAGCCCGTCCGTGGGTTCATCCAGCAGCAGGCACTTCGGTTGCGGCAGCAATGCCTGCGCCAGAGCCAGTCTCTGCCGCATGCCGTGACTGTAGGTTCCTGTTTTGGCATCGATGCGGTCATGCAGCTGCACCAGCTTCACGATGCGCCGCGCCTCTGCTTCATCCCAATACCCCGAGAGACTGCACAGAGCCTTCAGGTTCTGCCAGCCCGTCAGGTAATCATAAAAGGCAGCCGCCTCATAAATCGCCCCGATCTGGCGCAGTGCGGCCGCCCGCTGGGTCTGAACCGAGTAGCCACCGATGCGCACCTGCCCCTGATCCGGATGCACCATGCCAAGCATGATGCCCATGACCGTGCTTTTGCCTGCGCCATTGTGCCCTAACAAACCCACAATCTCACCGGCCTGCACCGAGAAGCCAACGTCATCGAGGGCTAGCTTGCCAGCTTTCCACTGCTTGGTGAGGTGTTGGATTTCGAGAAGGGCCATGCGATTCGATTGCTAACGTCTGAAGCCTTGCAGAAAGGCCTGCATGTTTTCTAACATCTGCGCCATCTCCAGTTTCTTCGCAGGGGTCGCGTCGCGAAATTGCATTTCCAAACCGAAGCCGATCATGTCATCGAATTCTCCCTCCACGCTGCCGGCTGATGGGGCGGGACCAGTAGGCGTTTTATCCTCTTTGGCTTTCGCTTTTTCACCTCTCCCTCCCGTCTCACGGCGCAGTCGCGCGGTGATGCTCTTGCGAGTCTCTGGAGACATGGCTTCGAGAATGTTCACCACCTTTTTGAGATGGTGCTCCACGGTGCCGTCCGCATAACGGGCCTGCTCCTGCGCCGACAACGACTCAAAAAACGCCTGGAGAATCGCCTCACCCTCCTCCCGGATTTGCCGACGCTGAGAAAAATCCAGGAGGTTTTGGCTGGCAATCACGCGCTCCAGGTAGGTCGAACGCAGAGTGTCGTTCAAATTGGGATTTTCCACCCACGGTGCGGCCTGCATCAAAGTGAGCACTTTTTCCGGATGGGACACCTGATCCTCAGTCCACCACATCACCATGCCAACGACCGTCCAGGTTCCCACCAGGAAAATCAGGATGCGTGTCCAAGTCGAATTCAAAGTCATTGCGCGGGCCGTCCCACCGTGCGCGGTGCGAGGACTGATGCAAAACAAAATTCTAGGTTGCTCAAAGGCCTGCCGTGCTCCTACAATAGCGGCATTATGGCCAATTTGAACAAAGTCATGCTGATCGGGAACCTCACCCGCGACCCCGAGGTTCGCTTCACCCCCAAAGGCACTGCCGTGGCAGACATCGGTCTGGCCATCAATCGCTATTTTCAAAACGACAACGGCGAACGCCAGGAAGAAACCACCTTTGTTGATGTCACCCTCTGGGGCAAGCAAGCCGAGCTCGCTCAGCAATACCTCGGCAAAGGAAGGCCCGTCTATATCGAAGGCCGTCTCCAACTCGACACCTGGCAGGACAAAGACGGTCAGAAGCGCAACAAGCTGAAAATCGTCTGTGAAAACATGCAGTTCCTCGGCAACCGCGATGGCGGCGGCGGTGGTGGTGGCGGCCAGCGCGATGATGAGGAAGGCGGCGGCGGTGGCTACAGCCGTCCTCAACGCCAGTCCGGTGGTGGTGGTGGTGGTGGTGGCGGTTATGGAGGAGGAGGCGGCGGCGGTGGTGGCGGCTACGGCGGCAATCGCAGTGGCGGCGGCAGCAGCGGTGCGTCCTCACGTCCCGCACCCGCTCCACGTCCCGCTCCCAAAGACGACGACTTCGGCGATGGGCCCATCACCGACGGTCTCGACGACGACGACATCCCGTTTTAAGATCCGCTGCGTGGGGTTCACTCGCCCTTTCAAACGCCTTCGTGGCTAGCGCTCGCCCTTGCTGCGATGTCTCACCAGCCCAACAACGTCCACGCTGGCACGCAAATTGTCACGAGGGTCGGTGTGCACGGCAGCAACAACGCGCTCGTGCATCCCCGTGGTGCCGTCGGCATTGTCACACGCACCCCTTGCGGACACGAGCAGCATTTCCTCGTGCGCTTCCCGGATGGCTTTGAGGCCTCGCTGCTGCGCGACGAATTGGAGGTCTTGAAGCATTTCAAAGATCGGCTTGAGACCACCGGCACGCACGACTTCGATCTCGAAGACCACGTCATCTACCGCTGCATCGTCGGCTCCCGCGCCTACGGACTCGAAACCGACGCATCCGACACCGACCTGCGCGGCATTTACCTCGCCCCGGCCGAGTTGCAGTGGTCACTCTATGGCGCGCCCGAGCAGTTTGAGGACAACGAAAAACAAACCTGCTACTGGGAACTGCAGAAGTTTCTGGTCATGGCGCTCAAGGCCAATCCGAACATCCTCGAGTGCCTGTATTCCCCGCTCGTGGAGAAGGTGACGCCCATCGGCCAGCAACTCCTCGCCCTCCGCGACAAGTTTCTCTCGCAAATGATCTTTCAAACTTTCAACGGCTACGCGTTGAGCCAGTTCAAAAAGATCGAGCAAGACCTGCGCAGTCACGGTGAGGTGCGCTGGAAACACGCCATGCACCTGCTCCGCCTCCTGATGACCGGCGCCATCACCCTCCGCGAAGGCCACGTCCCAGTCCACGTCGGTGATCAACGCGAACACCTCCTTGCCGTGAAACGCGGTGAGTTGAGCTGGGAAAAAGTCGATGCCTGGCGGCAGGACTTGCATCGCGATTTCGAGCAGGCGCTGGTGGAAACGAAGCTGCCCGAGAGACCGGATTATGAGGCGGCGAATGCGTTGCTTTTGATGGCAAGAAAGGAGGTT
>JBIIUD010000575.1:0-3136 GCA_044340175.1 Verrucomicrobiaceae bacterium | reverse complement strand
GAAATCGGCCAGCCGCTTCTCTGCGCCTGCCCAGTCATCCTGCGGATACAGAGGGCCGATGATCTCATCTTCCCGCACACGGCGGTAAAAAGCGGCGACGAGCGCGCGCAGGGCGGGCTCGCCCAGTTCGACGTATAAAGTGGCGGTGGGGTCAGACATGTGAGAAGTTGCGAAATGAAAAGGCATCGACGCGCGTATCGATTGCCTGCTTGTAGTTTATGGGAATGGGAGTCTTGTCCAGCCCTCTAATCTTCAAAACCGAAACCTGCGACCATGAAAAAGCCCTTCACCGTATTGTTTGCCGCCATGTCCACTGCCTTTGGTCTGTCCGCCTCTGACGCCCCCGCTGCGGATGCCCCCGCCGCCAAGCTTGAATCTGCCATCATCGGTGGAGGCTGCTTTTGGTGTGTGGAAGCCCAATACAAGATGCTCAAAGGCGTCAAAAAAGTGGTCAGTGGCTACGCTGGTGGGCATGTAAAAAACCCCACTTACAAGCAGATCTGCCAGGGTGACACCGGTCATGCGGAAGTCATCCGTGTCGATTACGATCCCGCCGAGATCACCTTCCGCGATGTCATCGACCTATTCTGGGACGCTCATGATCCCACCACCCTGAATCGCCAGGGCAACGATGTCGGCCCGCAGTATCGCTCCATCATTCTGGTCACCAGTGACGAGCAAAAGAAGATCTCCGAGGAATCTAAGGTCAACGCCGAAAAAATCATCGGCAAACCCATCGTCACCGAGATCGTGCCACTCGAGATCTTTTATCCCGCCGAGGACTATCATCAGGATTACTTCACCAACAACCCCTACCAAGGCTACTGCCAAGCCGTGGTGCGTCCCAAGGTGAGCAAATTCAAAGAGAAGCTGAAGGAAAAGGGCAAGCTCGACGAAGCCAAGCTTCCTTGAGGGTTCTCAATGAGCCCATGGCCGCATCGAATCCCTTTCTTTGGGCAACGACTTCGTCCAATAAACCATTATTTCGGTGAGCGAATTGCTGCTTGAGTCGGCCTGGACTCTGCTGGTATTTGCGCATGCGTGTCATTCGTTTCTCTGCCTCGTCTGAAGGGTGCCTTGGGCATCTCGTGGTTGGTTGTTTCTACACTTAGCCTTGCGGCAATGGCGCTGACAGAGCCGACGATGAGGGCATCGCCAGCGGAGGCTTCCGGGCACTCCCCTGATGGTCTGCCCGGTGAGTTGCCGCCGGCGCTGCCTGAAACGCGTTGGGACGATGTCAGACTGACTCAGGTTGGGGGTGAGGATTTCCTGTTCGACAGTCCTTCAAGTGTCGCGCGGATCCCGGGCAGTCATGGGTGGATGGTGGTGGCCATGCAGCGCGGGGAGCTTTGGTGTGCTCATCCGGCGACGGGCAAGAAGCAGATGTTTCTGGACTTTCGGCGGCGCATGCAGGGCGTCATCCTGTTTGAGGAGGGCATTCACGGCATCGTCTTCCACCCTCAGTTTGCCAGCAACGGCCTATTCTACCTCAGTTATTCTCAAAACGATCCCCGCCGCAGCCTGTTGGTGGAGATGAGTGTGAAGCCTGGCTACGCACGCGGCGGTCCGGTGCAGGCGGATCCTGCCAGTGAGCGCATTTTGCTTGAGCTACCGCAGCCTCTGGCGGAGCACTGGGGCGGCTGTTTGACCTTTGGCCCGGACGGATTTCTTTACTATGGGCTGGGCGATGGCGGCGTGCGCGATGACCCCTACCGCCTGGCGCAAAACCCCTGGTCCCTGCAGGGCAAGGTGCTGCGTTTGGATGTGGACACCCGCACTGGGGCGCTACCTTATGGCATCCCCAAGGACAATCCGTTTGCTGATGATCAGTTGGCCCGCTCGGAGGTCTGGGCCCTCGGCCTGCGCAACCCCTGGGGCTTGCAGTTTGATCCTGTCACCCGTGATCTTTGGTGCGCGGATGTGGGGCAGGATTTCTGGGAGGAAATCAACGTGCTCCAGGCCGGTGGCAACTACGGCTGGAGTGATCGGGACGGCCCCTGGCCGCTGGCGGCCCATGCGGGAGCCAAGGCGCACCGCATGGGCGCTGCCGCCAGCTTCATCGAACCTGTGCACGCTTACACCCGACTGCGCGGAGAGGGACTGTGCATCATTGGCGGCTTTGTCTATCGGGGGCAAAAATTTCCCGCGCTGCAAGGTCACTACCTGTTTGCGGATTGGGCCATGGGCCGCGTCTGGTCCTTGGAACTTGCGCGCGAAGGCGACCGACAGACGGCATTGCACCGTCACCTGCTGCATGAGCGGGTGGAGGGGGAAAGCTTCAATCCAACCGTGCTCGTGCCCGATCCTGAGGGCGAGCCCTTGGCGCTATCTCAGGATGGGACCGTCTTCCGCCTGGAGCCCCGGTAGCTGCGGAGGACCGCGCGTCAGCGCTTTTGGACTGCGGGGATGGCGATAGCCTTCACCGCTTTGGGGGCAGGCGGCGTCTCACGGAAAGCTGGGGAGGACCCCAGCAGTCCGAAAGCCTTCGGCGGCCCAGAGAGGAAGCTTTTTTGGTATTCGGGCGCTTTGGGCTTGACGATTTGGGGCCGTTTTTGATATGCTATGGGGTGTCATGGATTCGGATGCTTCTCCCAAGTGGCCTCATGCGCCACCGCACTGGTTGTTTGATAAGGGGACTTACTTTGTGACCGCTTCCGCCTACCAAAGGGAACCGCGTTTCGTCTCTCCTGAAGAGAAATCGGTGGTGATGAATGCGCTGGTGGATACGGCGAGCGCGTTTGGGTGGCAGCTTCGGGCTTGGGTGGTGCTGTCGAACCACTATCACTTCTTGGCGGACTCTCCGGCGGCGGGTGGGCAGTCGATGAAGGAGTGGCTCCGGGAGTTTCACCGGGCGTCGGCTGTCGAGCTGAATCGATTGGCGAGTTGCCCCGGACGTCGCGTGTGGATGAACTACCGGGACACGTTGATCACCCACCAGACGTCTTACCTGGCGCGGTTGCAATACATTCACCAGAACCCGGTTCGGCATGGGCTGGTGAGGGCGGCAGGGGAGTATCTGTGGAGCAGTCTGCGTTGGTTTGAGACGAATGCGCCCGAGGCGTTTGTGAAGAGCGTGGGACGCTTCAAGACGGATCAGGTGAAAGTTTGGGATGACTTTGATTGAGAGGACTTTGGG
>JBIIUD010000574.1:0-3139 GCA_044340175.1 Verrucomicrobiaceae bacterium | reverse complement strand
ATCACCTGCCCGGCCGACAAAAGAAGCCCTCCCCGTGGCCAAAACATTTGCCACCCCGAAACCATCTCCCTGCGGCACGGCCAGCACCCCGACCAACGATTCATCCAGCCGCAACCCATAATGATAAGAGCCCACACGCGCGGTTTGTGCCGCCAGTTTGACGCCTTCTACGGGTGTCGTCAGACCATTGCTCAAATCCGTGATGAAACCCTGCAGCTCCATGGCACCCGCTAAGGGTGCAGCCACAAGGGTCAAATCCAACTCCAGCGTAGGCGCTCCCCTGCGCACCAACTGAGTAGCAAGGGTGAGCTCTGATCCGTCCGCAGACACCTTCACGGGACCACTTGCAGTGCGGATATCGGTTCCAGTCTGAACTCTGGCACTGAAGCTGCCGGTCGGCGCCACCGTGACATCAATCCGCCCCCCCAACCCTAGACCAGCAAATCCAACCTCATGCACAAACCAAGCCCCATAAGTTCCAGGCAGTGCTGCGGGCAGTGGATTGATGGTCAGGAACACCGTGCGCTGCACCGGTTGATTCTGATTCATTGGATTCGTCGCCGTAATGGTAACCAGCCTGTTGATGATCGCTGCCGTCGGCACTCCGGTGATGCGTCCTCGGCTGTCAGCCACCAGCCCCCTCGGTAGGCCTGTCACGGTAAATCGATCTGCCTCTCCCGCCGGAAGATTACTGGCCGCCAACTCATAGAGATAGCTCGATCCGATGAAGCCGTCAGGTAGGGTGGTGAGATTCAGTACCGGCGCCTCCGTGACGATGTTCAATGTCACCTGCCTCTCCAATTGCCCCACGCCAGGCAATGTCACGGTGCAGGTGTAATCGCCCGCATCCGACACCTGCGGCGCGCTGACCGTCAGATTTGGAACCGCAACCGTTCCAAGCACAGTAGCGTCACCCACTTTGCGCCACTCAAATTCCAAACCCGTTCCGCCCACTGAGTTCGTCAATATCACCGGTACACCCACTCGCCCCAGCACCCTCATGGGCGCCGTGTCCACCACCGCCAACTGCGCGCTGAAGGACAGCATGCCACCTCTTGGCAGAGTCACATCCACGGTGTAGTTCCCCGCATCAGTTAGCTTCACCGCATTGAAACTCAATCTCGCACCGGTCGCTTCGGCGATCCTTCTCCCCTCCTTTTTCCACTGGTATTTGAAGGCCTCATTCTTCGACAAACTCACTTCCAACTGCACTGGATCGCCCACGGCGGCGATCACCGAGTTAACATCCCCAAGTGGAGCCGCATCGTCGTCCAGGAGAGTCAGTTCATGGGTGCTTTCCAAGCCCAAAATCACGCTGCCCGGCACAGGCGTGCCGAGCGTGAGCAGGATGGTTTTGTCAGCCTCCACCACCGTGTCATTCACCAGATTCACGCTGAAAAAAGCTCTGAGCTGGCCCGGTAAAAAGACCACCGATGCAACAGGCACGGTGAAGTCAGAGGGCAATGCTGTACCCGAAACCGTCACCGGAACCGTGATCAACTCGCCCGCAGGTGCAGACAGTCTGACCTCCACCTGCGCCGAACCGTTGCTCTCAAGCACCGTCGAGTCAGCCCTTTCAAAAGCCACAGAAGTGGGTGCCGCCACGCCCTGCGTGCGGAAAATTCTTGGGCGACTGCGCGCGATGCTTTGACCATTCATCGCCACCAGATTCACCCAGTAGTCGGTGCCGGGTTGTAAGCCCGTAAGCACCTGTGACACTGGCGTCGCCCCACTGTCTGCAGGTATGAGCGGCAGTGAAAAGGACGTTGTACTGGATCGGTCTGCCATTGGGGCATAATCCAAAAAGAGCGCTGTCGGAGCCTGGACAACGCCAGGGTTCACCAAGCCTTCGATCTCGGCGGTGGTTTCCGTCGTAACCCGGACCACCTCGAGTTCGACGCTGGAACTCGCTGGCAGCCTCAGCCTCCAGCCGTCACTGAAACTCGTGGCACCCGCAGCCCCACCAAAAACCCACAGATTGCCACCAGGCGAAAGAAACCCTGCACCGCCACTGCGCGCACCCGGCGTGTTGGAGACGGAGGAAATGCCTTTCTGACCATAAATGCCCGGCTGATTCGTTCGGGCATGGCCTTTCAGCCAAGTCCAATTCGAGGTGCTTGGGTCAAATGACCACACATCATTGAATGCCCCTGCGCCACTCCCTCCAAAGAGAAGCAATTTGCCCTCGCTACTCAAACTCATCACCGCTCCCGCTCGGGCCGCAGGGTAGTTATTGGGCGACTCCATGCCCAACATACCGTTCACCCCAGCCACGTTCGTCCTATCTGGCCCTGGTGAGGTCCTCCAGGTTCCAGTGGAAGGCCGGAAGATCCCACCGCGCCACTGCTTCGCTCCGGTGTCAAACACCCAAAGATCATTCAGGAAGCCCGCTGCTCCACTGCTCGCAAAGCCCTGTCCCCCAAACAGCCAGAGCAAACCGTCGGCATCATACCAAGCGCTGGCCCCTGATCTTCCACCCGGTCCTTGATTCGGCACCTCCTTGCCATCGACACCATAGCGCCCAAAAGCATTGATGCCGGTAGCGCCATGATAGTGCGCCCACTCGCTTGCCACCGGATCAAACCGCCACACATCATTCAACAAACCAGTCGTCGTTCCCGTAGCGCCCCGTCCTCTGCCGCCAAACAACCAAAGCTGACCCCGACCATCCCGCCACCCCACAGCACCCGCACGGGCACCGGGTCCGTTTGCCCCCGACTGGAGGCCCAGGGTGCCATAAACCCCATTCGCATTGACCCCGTCTGAACCGCGCACCCATGTCCACTGGCCACTCACCGGGTTAAATCGCCACAAATCATTCAGTTCCCCCGTCGCCGCCGCACTGGTCCCACGCCCAGTGCCCCCAAACAACCACACCAACCCCTCATCATCCACCCAAAGCACACCTCCTGATCGCCCCCCCGGCACTCTTTCAGGCGCCGCCTGGCCCTGCGTCCCGTAATTCCCCGGCGCATTGATTCCCTTATCCCCCGACAACCACGTCCACTCCTGAGTCCGCGAGTCAAAACGCCACAGATCATTCAACAAGCCGGCTCCACCAGTCTCACCCCTGCCCTGCCCACCAAACATATAAAGGACCTCACCCGAGGCGCTGTAGGCAGACAAACTGCGTGACCCA
>JBIIUD010000573.1:0-3143 GCA_044340175.1 Verrucomicrobiaceae bacterium | reverse complement strand
GGACCGATGGGACCGCAAATCCCGGCAGGATTGTCGTCGGTGGATTGCTGCCAAGCGTGAATGTACTCCAGGGCCTCGGCGAGGTAGAAGTCTTCGAGCGTGTCATACATGACAACTTTGAAGCCAGGACGGGATAGCTGGCGGAGATCACGCTCAGTCAGGCGGGCGGCATCATTGATGAGATCCGAGTCAAGGGTGGTGTAGTCCCACCAGTCGGGGGCGATGTGGCTAAGATTCCGGGGCATGGTAGTAAAGGATGGAGGTGAGAGCGATTTCTGAAGAGTGAGGCAAAGAGGGCCTTCACGCGAGAATATGGCGTGAAGGCGGGGGTAGGGGCAAGGTTAAAGAAGATCTCTTTGCATTCGCCTCGGGAAGTATGTTATTACGGGAAAACTGTTAATGAGGTTAGTTTCAAAGTGTTTTATTGAAGTTCATTCAGAATAAGCTTATAGTTTATTGTAATGCTTGCCAACCGCCTAGGGTGCCAGTCAGCGATTCTGATTACCAGCTTCATTCTGAGCTGGGCTTCCAGCGCGGATTCGGCTGAGCCGGTATCCTTTTCGAGGGAAATACGGCCCCTTTTAGCGAAGCACTGCGGCTCGTGTCATGGGGCGGATGAGAAGGCGCGAAAGGCCGATTTGCGGCTGGACACGCAGGCGGGACTGCTGAATCCAGAGGTGGTTTTTGCTGGAAAACCTGAGCGATCGGAGCTGCTGGCGCGACTGACGACGACAAACACCGAGGAAGTGATGCCGCCACCAGAAAAAGGGGAGTCTCTGACGCAGGTAGAAGTGGAGTTGGTTCGACGGTGGATTGTCGAGGGAGCGCGCTATGAGGATCACTGGGCCTTTAGGCCAGTGGAACAAAGGGCGCCACCAAAGCTCGAGGTAGAGGATCCTGAGTGGGTCAAATCTCCGGTTGATGCTTTTGTGCTCAGCAAGATGCAGCGCATGGGCATGCGACCAGCGGAATCGGTCGGCCCTGAGATTTGGTTGCGCCGTGCGAAATTGGATCTGACTGGACTACCGCCTACCTTGGAGGAAATGGACAGTTTTCTGGAGGCCACGAAAGTGGATGAAACGAAGGCTAAGAAAGAGGTGCTCGAGCGGTTTTTGGCTTCACAGGCTTTTGGGGAGAGGATGGCCAATGATTGGTTGGATGTAGCTCGATACGCGGACACCTATGGTCGGCATGAGGATGCTGACTGTGTGACTTGGCCTTATCGGGACTGGGTGATCAAAGCCTTCAATGAGAACTTGCCGTTCGACCAATTCATCACATGGCAAATAGCTGGGGATCTCTTGCCCAACCCAACCCAGGATCAACGGGTGGCGACGTGCTTCAATCGTTTGCCCCAGCAGTCGAATGAGGCTGGCAGCAATCCAGAGGAGTTCAGAATCGATCAAGTGAATGATCGGGTGAACACGGTAGGCACGGCATTTCTTGGGCTGACCATGGAGTGCTCCCGGTGTCATGACCACAAGTTCGATCCGATGACGATGCGGGATTATTACAGTTTGTCGGCGTTCTTTAACAACATCGACGAGTTGGGTCTGTTTGCGGTCTTTACCGGGGGCGTCCCCGCGCCAACAATGCTGTTGCATGGGCCTGAGGGCGAGGCTCGGTTGGCGGGTTTGCACTCGCAAATGCGGGCGCTGGAGGCGGAAATGGAAGTGGAAAAGAGCGCTGCTTTGGGACGGTTTCAGCAGTGGCTCAAAGAGGCGGCGCCTCCGAAGATTGAACCAGAGAAAACAGTGTGGCAGTCGCTTGCGGGTCTGTTATCAAATTCGCCTAATCCCTCTGTTGCAGGGACACAACCCGAAGTTCGATATGCATTTGATGCCTTGGAGAAAAAGGCGCTGAAAAATGACGGGACGCTAGCTATGCAGGGGGAGGTGCGATTGAATACCCGATTAGATGAGGGAAGGTTTGAACAGGCTTTGGTCTTGGAAGGAGACAATGCAGTGCTGGTTCATGGCGTGCCTGAAATCCGCCGTTATCAACCTTTCAGTTTTGGGTTGTGGGTGAAGCCGCGCTCGCGGATGGAGCGGGCGGTGCTGGTGCATCGCAGCCGGTCAGGTCTGGACGCGGCGTCGCGTGGATTTGAGCTGATTTTGGACGGAATGAGGCCAAGTTTTGGCTTGGCCCACTTTGCGCCGGGGAACGAAGTGCGCATTCGCGACACTCGCGAATTACCCTTGGGAGAGTGGACCCATTTGGCCTGCGTTTATGATGGCAGTAGTCGGGCCAAAGGGTTAAAACTCTATGTGAATGGGGTGGCCGTGGATGCCGAGGTGGTGCATGACAAGCTGTATAAGGACATTGTTTACCGCACCGAGTGGGGAGATGAGGCGGACAAGGATGGTGTGCCGCTGACCATGGCGATAGGTGGGCGTTTTAATGACGCCTCATTCAGGGACGGGCTCATCGACGAGTTCTTTTTTCATCAACGCCAAATCAGTGGGCCCGAAGTGAAGCAGTTGGCACGGCTTGAAGACGATTCCAAGTCGGAAGACTGGTTTGAATGGTACCTTCGAGAAGTGGACTCTGACTGGCGTGAGAAGACGGCTCAATTGACAGCTTTGCGGCAAGAGGAGAACGAGATGAGTATCACCGCTGTCGAGGTGATGGTGATGGAGGAGATGCAGGGACCACGCAGGGAAACGCATGTTTTAGAGCGGGGGCAGTTTGACCGAAAGGGTGCTGTGGTAAGGCCTGATACCCCGGCGTTCCTGCCGCCATTTCCCGAGGATGCGCCGCGGAATCGATTGGGTTTGGCGCAGTGGCTCACGGCCTCTGAAAATCCATTGACTGCCCGCGTGCAAGTGAACCGAATGTGGCAAATGTTTTTTGGACGGGGGTTGGTGGAGACAACGGAAGATTTTGGGGTTCAGGGGAGCATGCCAGAGCATCCTGAGCTTTTGGATTGGCTGGCCTCGAGTTTTGTAAAGAGCGGATGGGATGTGAAGGCGTTTTGTCGGCAGATCGTACTGTCTTCGGTTTATGCGCAATCAGCTCGTCCGCAGCTTCTTGAATGGTTGGAGAAGGATCCTGGGAATGTTTACTTGGCGCATGGTCCGCGGCAACGTCTTGGCGCAGAGCAAGTGAGGGATTTGGCGTTAGCCTCTTCGGGACTGCTTAAT
>JBIIUD010000572.1:0-3146 GCA_044340175.1 Verrucomicrobiaceae bacterium | reverse complement strand
CGCCTTCGTTGTGAATCGTGACCTGAACCTTGCCGCCCTTTTCGAAGCGATACCGACCTACCGGTTCAAATAGCCCGCCGATCTTCGGTTTCTTGGTTTGGTCCAGTCGAACCTCATGGATGCCATCAAACGCGCTCACCGTTACTTTGACTTGAGTGGCGGCATTGCTTTTGCCGGGGAACGCGAGGCGCACCTCGTACTCGCCTGTCTCCGGCAGGCTGCCATGAAAGGTCACTCGCTTGTCACCCCGAGCTTTGCGGTCATCATGGATGTAGTGCTCGCCAAAGCGATTGCTGGAGAGCGACGACACTTTCCACTCGCCCACGCGCTCGGCTTCTTCGTCATCGATGACCACGCCCGCCAGTGCTAGCTTTTGCAGGGACATCTTGCCGCCGACTTTTTTCATGAAATCGCGCTCCACCTTGAGGCGCATGGCCAATTCCAGGCGCTGAACCCGGGTCGTCAGTTCTGCCAGTGCAGGCTGCGGTTGGGGCAGGGGTTGTTCCACCCAACTGGCCACATTCACGCAGCCGTTGCGAGTGCCCATCACGACCTGCGTGGAGCGGAAGAAGCCGGCCAGTGCGTAGTAGTCCTTTTGGCTGAAGGGATCAAACTTGTGATCATGGCAGCGCGCGCAGCCGATGGTCAGGCCCAGGAAAGCACGGCCCAGGGTGTCGATTTGTTCATCGACCGTGTCGAGTTGCAGCTTTTCTTTGTCGCGTTCGGTGAGCATCTTCGGCCCTAAGGCGAGGAAGGTGGAAGCGATCATTTTTTCCCGCCGCTCCCGCTGGTCGCGAGCTTCCATCAAATCGCCCGCAATCTGCTCCGCGATAAAGTCATAATAGGGTTTGTCGCGATTGAACGAATCGATCACGTAGTTTCGGTAGCGCCAGGCTTGGTAGAACGTGTAGTTGCGGTCGCCCCCGTTGGAGTCCGCGTAGCGCACGAGGTCCAGCCAATGACGGCCAAATTTTTCACCGAAGGCAGGGCTGGCTAGCAATCGATCAACCAAGGGCTCAATCTGGGACATCTCAAAGGTCTCGCCCACCGGAGGCAGTCCGGTCAGGTCATAGTAGAGCCGTCGAATCAACGCTGCTGGCGAGGCATCCGCAGCGGGTTGATGGCCGGCTTTTTCCAGACCCGCCAGAATGAAACTGTCCAGCTCGGTGCGCGGCCAAGCGGTGTTCTTGACGGTGGGCACCTTGGATTGTGGGTGCGGTTTGAAGGCCCAATTTTGACGTGCCGAGTTGAAGTCGATCGCGGTCTTCCGAACTGTCTCCGCCAGTGTGGCGTCACGGGGGTCGGGTGCGCCCATGGCGATCCACTTTTCAAACACAGCGATCTCGGTTTCGCTCAGCTTGGAATCCGGCGGCATTTGCAGGTCTTCGTCCAAATAACGCAGACTGTGCATGAGCAGGCTCTTTTCAGCATCGCCGGGGATGAGTGCTGGACCGGCGTCACCACCGAGCTGCCAGCCCTCCCGGCGATCCAGCAGCAGCCCGCCTTTTTGTTTGCCGGCGTCCTGAGAGTGACACTCATAGCAGTGTTTGACCAGCAGGGGCCGCACTTCGTTCTCAAAAAACACCTCGCCCTGTTCCGCGCCAAAGACCGGGAAACCGGTGGCGAGAGTCAGCAGGAACGCGCGTTTGAAATTTGGCATGGGAAGAGGGTGAACCCGAAAAGAAGGCCCCAGAAGTTATCGAGGTTTTGAAGGTGCATCTTTCAGGCATGAGGTGGCTCTGGAGACAGCGTTGGCCCTTAGGGTTCAGCTTGCGTCTGCCTCATCCGCGCCTATTTTGGCGGCCCCAGAATCAAAAAGAAAGACCCCAAACCCTAAGCGCAACGCAATGAACCAACTGGAACAGCTCAAGCAGCACACCATCGTCGTGGCCGATACCGGCGACTTTGAGGCCATGAAGGCCTACAAACCCCAGGATGCCACCACGAACCCGTCTCTTATTCTTCAGGCTTCTCAGAAAGACGAGTACAAATCTCTCGTCGAAAAAGCGGTCGCAGATGGCAAGGCTTCCTCCCTCACGGGCGGGGCGCTGCTTGACGACGTCATGGACCGCCTCGTCGTTGGCTTCGGACTCGAAATCCTCAAAATCGTCCCAGGTCGCGTCTCCACCGAAGTGGATGCCCGGCTCTCCTTTGATACCCAGGCGAACATCGACAAAGCCCGTCACTTGATCGGCATGTATGAAAAAGCGGGCATCGGGCGCGAGCGAATCCTCATCAAAATCGCCTCCACTTGGGAAGGCATCAAGGCCGCCGAAGTGCTGCAAAAGGAAGGTATCAACTGCAACCTGACCTTGCTTTTCAGTCTCGCTCAAGCCGTCGCCTGTGCTGAAGGCGGCATCAAGCTGATCTCTCCCTTTGTGGGCCGGATCCTTGACTGGTACAAAAAGAGCACCGGTCAGGACTACGCTCCCGCCGAAGACCCCGGCGTGCAATCGGTGACTCAGATCTACAACTACTACAAGCACTTCGGCTACACCACCGAGGTCATGGGGGCCAGCTTCCGTAACAAGGGTGAGATCACGGAACTCACCGGCTGTGATCTTTTGACGATCAGCCCCGGTCTGCTCGGCGAACTCCAGGCGGCCGACGAGCCGATCACACCGAAGCTCAACGCTGCTAACGCCAAATCGCTGCACATCGAGCGCATTGGTAGCGACGAAAAAACCTTCCGCTGGCTGTTCAACGAGGACGCCATGGCCACTGAAAAAACCGCCGAAGGCATCCGCAACTTCGCCAAGGACATCGTCAAGCTGGAGAAGCTCGTCGGTGCTCTGATCGGCTAATCGCGACGCTGCTGCTAGTCTTCGTCCCCCGCTCCGACTCGTTCGTGGTGGGGGATTTTGGTTTTGCTAGAGTCGCAGAAGACGTCAGTCCTCTCCGCGCAGCGTGGGGAGGCTGGTGAGTGGAAGAAGAGCTGTTCGGCCTTCGGAGAGGGGAAACTCACGTTTTCTGCTACGGCGTGTGCCCACTGATTGCACGCAGTCTCCCCGCCCCAGGGTTGCACTCTTGTCCAAACGGGCGTTTCTTAGCCATCGACAATGAAACTGCGAGACGCTCTTATGAACTTGGCCATCACCGCTGCCCTGGTGCTGGTGATTGTTCTTGTAGCCCTCGTCCTGAAAAGG
>JBIIUD010000571.1:0-3149 GCA_044340175.1 Verrucomicrobiaceae bacterium | reverse complement strand
CTTCAGCATGCGCTGGGCCTGAGCGGGTATGTCTTCGAGCTTGGCGGATCGCAATTCGGCATCGGGCGCGGAGGACCAGAGAAAGTAGCTGAGGCGGGTCGCAAGCTCCTGAGCACTCACGGGCCCGGTTTTGTCGGGCTCTTTTTCGCCGCGATACAAAAACGCCGGCGAAGTCAGCACGCGGACGAGCATGAGACGTGGATCGAAGGCTTTGAGGCCCGTGATTTCCTTTTCAGAGAGCGGCCGACGCCAGGCTTTTTCGGCAAAGGCAAGCACAGCGGCCTTTTGCGGCTGGATGGCGGCTTTTTGCAGCTCTTTGAATTTCGCGGCCGCTTTCAGGATCGGCTCTCGCATCGGTTCGAAGGCGCTGGGTTTGGCATCTTGAGTGGCGAACTGGAAAAGCTGCTCGAAGACGTCCACCTGCTTCAGCGGGGCTTCGCTGACGAAGAGCAGTTCGTCCCACAGGTGATCGAGTGCGCGCGACTCAGCCTCGGTGAGCATGAGACGCTTCAAAGCTTCGTCCTCGCGATGGAACAGCGTGAGCGTCACCACCTCGTCCACCGGCACGATGCGTGAGTAAGACAGCGCGATGGGGAAAAGGGCGCGAAACTCATTGAAGGCGGTTTCGAAGTGTTTCCGGGCCTCGCTGGCGTCGTTCACAAGGATGGGGGCGCTGTGCTGCGTGACGAGGTTGTTGTCACTCCACTGGCCGCTCTTCTGAGCAGACGCCGATTTGCCCGCGACGAGGCCGGTGGAGCTTTCCGGCTTTTGAGTGAGCACCTGCATTTGCACGCTGCCGCTGGCCTGGGAGGCGAGTCTGCCGGTGACGACGAACTCGGTGCCCTTGGCGAGAGCGGCAGGAATTTGGACTTCGAGGGTGGTGGGGGCTTTGGCAATGAGATCAGACTTGCCGGACGAGTCCGATCGGTCCGACAAAAACGGTTTCAGGAGCGGTGAGTTGAGAGGAAAGTCCTTCTCCAAAAACTGCCGCACCTTCACCGCGAGTTCTGCCGAAGGCTTCTTCCGCCATTCGGCAATCACCGCAGGCACATCGGGCGCGGCTTCGAGGGTGGCGGGTTGGCTGAGGAAGTGCCAAGCACCGTGTGGATTGCCTTGGAGGATGTTCGGTGAGACGTCCTTCGCGAGATCCCAGGTCGTCTGGCCATCGTTGAGCGTGAGATTGATGGCGGTGAGATCGCAAGCGTGGTTGCCCTCACGTGGGCCGATGACGAGGGCGACGACTTGGCCGGCCTCGACACGTACATTTTCAAACGGCCCCATTTTGAGCACCTGCGCACCTTTGGTTTCACCTTTCGCAAGCACCTCGCTCGTGAAGCCACGACGCACTTCAAGGGCCCAGGTAACGCCGTTGCCGCATTCAGGATGCGCATCGGCCACATCGCCGTGAATGCGGAGCGTGGCAGCTTTTTCACAACGCCACGCGATGACCGACGCTCGTGTCGGCGAAGGATGCGTGGCGATGCTGTGGGCTTTCATCACCCCCGGCGTGCGCACCGTGGTGTCGGAGGAGTTCGCCATCACGCTCAGTGCCTGTTCGCCCTGCCAACCTTGGATGAAGTTGTAATCCGGCGTGCTCTTCATTTGCTTGCTGAGCAGCGGCTCAAGCTTCGTGGTGCCGTAGCCGAGGTATTCGCGCCACGCGGTCATCAAAGCGGGATCAGCATCGTCTTTGCCAGCGGCGATGGCATTCAGGCATGGCTCGGTATTGGCGATGATTTTCGTGCGTTGCGCTTCGAGATGCTTCAGGAGCGCTGGAAGACCGCTAATGGGCAGATCAGGCCTGCCGGGAGCCACGAGCCGTGGATTTTCCCAGATCACGTCGTCATCGGCGCTGCCATCACCGGCATCGGTGGTGGTCAGGTAGAGCGTCACATCGCGGTCTGAGGTGAGTTTGACGCGCATCTCGTGTTTCGGAACGAGCGGCGTGACGGGCTCCTGCCAGGCCTTCGGGCCGTTTTCTTTGCCGATGTGGCCGACGTTGGCGAATCGCCACAATCCCTGTTGCCAGGGTTCGATGTCGGCGGCGGTGAGTTTTTTCTCACGGAACTTGGCGCGCAGCGGATCGAGCAAAACGGACGGCTTCGTGCTCGTGAGGGACTCGCGGAGGATTTGCAGGTATTTGGGACTCAAACCCTCGGCGCTGCTGCGGCCTTGAAGGGCATCGAGATACTTCGCGAGTGGCAAACGCCCGCCGCCCGTGCCGGTGTCGAGTTTGATGCCTTGAGCTTCGGTTTGGGTGGCCTCGGCCGTGGCGGTGTGACGTGCGTAGATGGCGCGGATACTTGCCAAAGCCTCATCCGTCCAATCCTGCGCCGAGGTGCTGGCGGACCAGCGCATGCCATGCGGGGTGAAGACCGCGTGACTCGCGATAGCCTTCGCCGCATCGAGATACTTCGTGAGCAACGCGGGCGACATGACCAGCGCGGCACCCGCATTGGTGAAACCTTCGCCCGCCGCGCCATCGACCGGAAATTCCTTCGCCGGATCGAGCGACGGGACGCCGGTGAGATCACGGATCGAGTAAGTGTATTCCATGTTCGAAAGACGCCGCAGCACCACCGGCCCCGGATCGCCCGCGCTGGCGAGCGCGATGTCATCCAGCGTGCCCTGCATCCAGTCCGTGAGCAACTTTGTCTGCTCAGGTGACGGCTTGGGTTTGCCCTTCGGCGGCATCTCCTTGTCGCGGATCTGATCCAACGAATGCTCCCACACGACGGGATCACGCTTCACAAGATCAAGTGAAGTAAAGCGCTCCAAATCGAGATCGCCCTTCTGCTTCTTCGTCGAGTGACAGTCCAGGCAATACTGTTTCAGCACAGGCTGAATGGTTTGCTCGAAGACCTGCTGTTGGTCGGCAAGCAGAGGCGCTGCATGCGAGGCGAGACCAACCAAAAGAAGTCTGCCAGTGAAATAGGTGCTGGGTATTTTGATCGTTTTCATGACGTTCAGTTGGGGAGAATAAGGCCACTCTAAAAATCACGGCTGTAGCCGGCGATCCAGCCGCCATCGACGGGGATGATGGCACCGTTGAGGTAGGAGCTTTCGGGGGCGGCTAGGAAGAGGACGGCGTGGGCGATTTCCTCGGGTTGGCCGGGGCGCCCGAGAGGGACGTGGGCGAGCATGTCTTG
>JBIIUD010000018.1:0-12516 GCA_044340175.1 Verrucomicrobiaceae bacterium | reverse complement strand
ACATCTCCTCCCTCAGCGCTCTGCTCGCACCCGCTGGCCAAGCCAACTACGCCGCTGCCAAAGCCGGTGTGCTCGGTCTCACCCAGTCTTTCTCCAAAGAAGTCGCCCGCGCCGGCGTCACCGTGAATTCCATCTGCCCCGGCTACATCGACACCGCCGCCCTCGCGGAAATGAACCCCGAGCAGCGCCAAGCCGCGCAGGCCCGCGTGCCCATGCGCCGCTTCGGCAAGCCATCGGAAGTCGCCGCCGCCGTCGTCTTCCTCGCCTCCCCTGCCGCCGCTTACGTCACGGGCAGCACATTGAAGATTGATGGCGGTCTGTTTTGACGCCACACTCGGCCCTCTCTCAGCCCCTATCTCTCCCAATGGACGCCCTCAAGCAGCAAATCCGCGAACTCATGGTCACCGAACTCATGCTCCCCATGGGACCGGAAACCATCGCCACGGACGATCTCCTGTTCAGCCCCGAAGGCCTTGCCCTGGACTCCGTTGACGCCCTGCAGCTCGTCGTCGCCCTCGAGAAAAAATTCGGCCTCAAGCTCGCCGACTCCGAAGCCGCCCGCACCGCCCTCCACAGCATCGATACCATCGCCGCAGCCATTGCAGCAAATCAGACGGAGTAGGGGCAGATGAACCACTGACACCTTTTCAGGAATCCATGCCGAAGGGGTGGTCAGAGCGTCCCCGTTGACCTGAGGCTTTTGCAATAGGTCTTGCTCATTTGCACCTACAGACGAAATGAAACGGCTGATCTTTTCCCGTCAGCCCGATTTACCCATGCTCCTTGACGCTGTTTGCCGCCTAGACTATTGCAATCTCGAGGACGTGACTGCGGTCTTCATGCTGCGCCCACGCAGCGGCTGGGCACAGTGGGTCATGCGTGAAGAATTTCACATTCATCCCCAGGTGCCCGTCATCGAGTTTACCGATGTTTATGGCAATCTCTGCCAACGCATCGTGATGCCCACGGGCGACTTTAGACTCATGGTGAGCTATCGCGTTCAAGTGGCGGACGAGGTCGATGCCGATGGAGATGCGCCACTCATGAAGGTTCAAGATCTGCCCACGGACGTCCATCATTTCTTGCTTCCTAGCCGCTACTGCCAGTCGGACTGTCTCGGTGCCCTGGCTCATTCGATCACCGACATGTTTCCGGTCACTTACCAAAAAATCGCTCAAATCCAATCATGGATTCATCAGAACGTGGCTTACTGCTCAGGGTCGAGTGACTCCTCCACTTCTGCTATCGATACGGCCAATCACCGTCAGGGTGTGTGCCGAGACTTTGCCCACCTGGGCATCTCCCTCTGCCGTGCTCTCGATGTTCCCGCCCGCATGGTCGTGGGTTTCCTGAATGAACTGCAACCCATGGATTTGCACGCTTGGTATGAAGCCTTCATCGACGGGCGCTGGTATGTGTTCGACCCCACGCAGCCAGCAACAACAGGCAACCGCATCGTCATCGCTTATGGCAGAGATGCTGCGGATGTCGCCCTGGCCACCTTATTTGGAAACTTCCAGCTGCGTCATATGGCAGTCAGCGTGACCCCAGTTTGGGATCTGCCTTCTGATTTTTGAAGCCTTCGGTTTTTCGGATTTCGGTTGCCCTAACCTCAGGCTAAACATGAGCGGGACCATTGCCTTGCGCTAGCGGAACGCTCTCTTCCCCAATTCCAGCGGCATCCTGCGTAAGTCCCTAAAAACACGAACGTTGTCTGGATTTGACCTGTGCTCAAACCCTCGCGTCAGCCTCTAGCCTCTAGGTTGCCACCTTTCCCTATGATACCAACCCGCCTAACCCGTTTTCTCGTCCTGCTGTTGTTCCCTTGTTGGGTTTACGCACAGGAGGTAGCCCCCGCAGCCCTGGGCTCCCAGCTGCAATTGCTGCTCGACCGCGAAATCATCGCATCAATGCAAGAGACCGAACTGCAGATGCATCCCCCGGTGCTTCAGCCCAAGCCGAAATCCACCTTTTCTGGACACTATGTCACCATCTTGAAGGACGGCGCACGCTTCAGAGCCTACTACCGGGGCAGCGACCCCTCCTATAAAGGCGAACGCCTGAGCGGTCACCCAGGTGAGATCACTTGCTATGCGGAAAGCCGTGATGGGCATGAATGGTCCTTTCCAAAGCTGGGTCTGTTTGAAGTCAACGGCACCCGCGAGAACAATGTCATCCTGGCCCATCAATCCCCTCTCAGCACCAACTTCAGTCCCTTCATCGACACGCGACCCGGCGTTCCAGCAAGCCAGCGTTACAAAGCGCTGGCGGGGCATCCGGGCTATGATCGTCAGGCCAAAGCCGACGGTCTCTTTGCTCTGGTCTCTGCTGACGGCATCCATTGGAACAAACTACAGGAGTCCAACGTCATCCCCTATGACCGCTCCTGGTCGCACGCCTTTGACTCACAGAATGTCTCCTTCTGGTCAGAGACAGAGGGCCTCTACGTGTGTTATTTCCGAACCTGGGCTCCACCTGAGTCAGCGTCCGCTGCTACACCCCAAGCCGCTAGCAGCGATAGCAAAGAAGCTGGGCACAAAGGATCGCTGCGTTCGATCAGTCGGGCGACTTCTCCCGACTTCATTCACTGGAGCGCGCCGGTGGCCATGAATCCTAATTTCGCGGGCGAGCACCTCTACACCAACCAAACCACGCCCTACTTCCGCGCCCCCAATCTTTACATCGCTCTTCCGACGCGTTACACGGCTGGTCGGGTGGGTTCTGAAAAAGCCATCGCCATGCTGGGCTCGACAGACATCATGCTGATGACCACCAAAGCGGGATCAACCCAGTATGACCGCGTTTTCAACGAAGCCTTTCTCCGCCCAGGTCTCGATCCTCAACGGTGGGGCAACCGCGCCAACTACCTAGCGCTCAACATTCACCCCACCGGCCCGGCTGAAATGTCCCTGTGGCATGGCCTGAGCGGGGATCGCTACACGTTGCGGACGGACGGCTTCGCTTCTGTGCATGCAGGCAGACGCCCGGGTGCGTTTACCACCCAAGCCTTCACCTTCACAGGGAACCAGCTGATGCTGAACGTGAGCACCGCCGCTGCAGGCAGCGTGCGGGTGGAGGTGCAAGACGCAGAGGGTGCACCTGTGCCAGGATTTACCCTGGCCGATAGCCTACCTGTCGTCGGAGATCGCATCGAACACGCGGTGCAGTGGCAGGGCATGCCTTCGTTGAGCACACTCCAAGGCAAACCCATCCACCTCCGCCTTGTCATGCAAGAAGCCGATGTTTACGCCTTTCAATTTCAGACCTCGGCCCTGAAGGAAGTGAAGTGAAGTAAGGTAAATTGAGACAGGCCGTTTTCAGCGGAACCAACTGCTCCTGTTTCATTGGGTGAGCCACTGCAAATTGAAACGCGCCAACGTCAGTCCGCTCCCCGCAAAACCGGGCTTACTGCCGCGACCGTAGAAGCAGAGGATGGTGCCATTGGCCGTCACCGCCAGGTCTGAATACATGCTCGGACCCGCCTCAAGTGTCTTGCTGACCGTCCAGGTTTGGCCTTCATCACGACTGATCTTCACGCTGACATTTTTGCGGTCCCGGTTCTTGCCGGGCGCTTCTTTTCCATCCGCACGCTCGAGATTGTACGGGTTAGAAAAAAGAATCAGGCTGTTGCCTTCATGCTCATAGCGTACGATGCCCCCCATGCAGATGGGCTCGAGCAAAGCGTCATCAAAAGTCGGGCGGCTCCAGCGCGTCGCGCCATCAGGACTGGTGGTGATGAGCCTGCGATGGGCCTTGGACTCGCTGCGCACGTTCAACATCACGCGCCCATCCTTGAGTTCAATGGCCACAGTTTCATTCGGATTGATCCATTCGTCCGTGCAGGGCACGGCGATTTCACCCGCCTGCCATGTTTGGCCTCGGTCATCGCTGTAGATGGTGGCAGTGACACTGGGTCGGTGAGCATTGCCACCCTCTCCTGTGGAAAGCCACACCGGAACCACGAGGCGACCCGTCTTCAGTTGAATGCTGTGATTCGGTCCTGTCGCCAGCACTTTCCATGCATAGTCTTTTTTGAAGGCGTCAAAGGTGGGGGTAATCTCGACGGGGGTGCTCCAAGAGAGACCCTCGTCCGCACTGCGTTGATAAAAAACGCGTTCGTATTCCAAACAGAAAAGCATGTGCACAGTGCCGTCTTGGTCTGCCATCAGGACTGGGTTGTTATAGGTCACATCCTTGGGATCAACGTTCTTCATCGCGAGCGCGAACGGGTTCTTGGTCTTTGGTCCCGGCACATTGGCGATGCTCTGCGGTGCGCTCCAAGTTTTGCCATCATCCGTGCTGCGGCGCAGAAGAATTTTGATGTCATCCCAATCACTCACCCCGGAAGGTCGTTTGCGGGCCTCACACCAGGCCAGAACGGTGCCTTTGGCCGTGACCACGATTCCGGGTATGTGATAGATACTAAAGGCTGGGTCTTCACCTGCGGAGAATAGATCTTGTTTCTCGATGAAGGGTTCAGCTGCAGAACTGAAACCCCAAAGGGCACAGAACAAAATGGCGAGTGTTTTCATAGGGGTTCGGGAGGGCGTGGGAAGGTGCATTGGGAAACTAATCACCGGCTAGCAGTTCAAGCCGGATCAAAGCAATTGAGGGCAAACTTTCAGGGTCACCATTCGCCTTCGCGTTGAAATTGAGCTCTGGTATTGCGACCAAACATGGCTCCCGCTTCAGCCAATTTGGCGAGCACTTCATCACGGCTCAGACCCACACTGCTGCGGGCCGCGGGGATGACGGTCTGGCATTCGTTGGCATCCATGAAGCGTGCAGCTTCGAGGATCCTCGGCTGCGCTTCGGGCTCGATGACCATGAAACCATGCTTATCCGCATGAATAAGATCGCCCGGGGTGATCTTGCGACCAAACACCTCCACCTCACAGTTCCAGCGCACGGGTTGCACATACGCGTGGCCGACACAAAGCCGACGAGCCAGCGCTTTGAAGCCCGCGTTGGTCATTTCATCGACATCGCGGATGGCCCCATCGACGATAGTGCCGACGCAGCCTAAAGCACGGTGCATGTTGCTATTCACCTCACCCCAGAAGGAGCCGATCACGCCTGGTTTGTCCAGGTCCTGCACACAGACGATCTTAGGTCCAGGAAGGTCAGCCACATAACGGCGGTATTCATTCCAGGCTTCCGGGTGGGAGGCACGATGCGCTTTGTTTGAGGGCTCGATGATCACCGTCACCGCATAGCCCACCATGGGTCCCATCTGCGGCATGAAGTCGCGAGTTTCTTCAGGATTGAAGGCATCAGCAGCAGGATCAAGACGGGTGATTTGCTCCCAGCCATTGTAGATGGTGGGCGTATTCCAGCGCTTGAGTTGGAGGAGGTCAGAGTGAGGTAGCATGTTGAAACGAGTCCGTGCAGGCACCTTAAACAGAACGTCGAGAATAAGGACATCTGTTTGGTTATCCGATTCTACCATGCTAAGCCCGAAATCCTATTTGGAGGCAGCCGGCAGGCTCAAGCATAGGCCGCTCAAGGATTGGTGACGACCAGCTGGTAGTTCTTGGTAGTGAAGGTAACGGGTGGTCCTGCATCCGTTGCGCGGATGGTGAAGTTTGACGTGCCCGCCACCGTCGGCGTGCCGATGATTTGCCCTGTTGATCCGTCCAGCACCAGCCCCGTAGGCAGCGGCGGTGACCCTGGGTTAAGAGACCATGTGACAGTCCCCTTGTTTCCAGCCGCTGCCAGCGTCGTCACATAAGGCACATCCCTCGTCGCTGCGGGCAAAGGTGATGCGGTGATGATTTCGAACACCGGACTGATCGTCAACGAGAAAGCCCGCGAGACTGTCCGTGGGGGCGTGGCGCTGTCCTGCACCACCACACTGAAGGTGGTCGTGGCTGCCGTGGTGGGCGTGCCAGAAATCAGCCCTGCCGCCGACAAGGTCAGCCCTGGTGGCAGCGTGCTCAGTGCGGCCAAAGACCATGAGCGCGTGCCGGTCCCTCCCGATGCGCTTAACTGCAACGAATAGGCGGCACCTACTGTCCCGGGCGTCAGTGGCGACGTTGTCACAATCCGCAGCGTCGGATCCACCGGGTCCGGTCCGCCGGAATCCCCCGTCAGCAGTCCTTCGAGATACGTCGTCGCCGCGGTGAGATCGAGGTCGTCCCGATTCACTATATTGGTCTGTTTCTGGTCGAATTTCAGCTTCCAATCCCCCCGACTCACAAAGCCGATGCGCTTGCCTGATTCATCAATGCCAGCCGAACTCGCCGTGATCGTCCTGCCCTCAAGCGTACGTGCGATCTTCGTCTCAAACTTCACCAGAGGTGTCGTGAAGGTCTCATTGCCATCTGCGCGGCCCACCGCCAAAAACGATCCGGTGGCGACATTCACAGAGTTAGACGTGGTGTCGGTTCCTGTGTCGGTGCCTGTGCCCGTGTCCGTTCCATCGCCCGCATCATCCGTGCCGTCATCTGTGGGGGGAGTGGTTGATGTTGAGCCACCCACTTGAGCCTGTGCCACCCATTTGACCTCGCCTGTGTCAGTGATCGCTCGGAACAACCTGCCCCCATCATTCACTGGCACCACCGCCACGCCTGCAGCGCCTTTTTGGGTGAAAACGAAAGACCCCGTGCCACCAACGACAGGCGCCACGAAATAACCTCCCAAAAACGGCCGATCATTGAAGCCATCCGTGCGTTTGAAATCCATTTCATAAACCACCAATTGCGCGGTCGCGGGCAGCACCGCCAAAAACAGCAGCGCCAGCACCGTGAGACGGGCGCGGACAGTGGCGAGAGTCTGAGTAAAAATCGTCATCATGGCATCATAACCCCTGAACAGTCTGAAGGTCAAGACACGCCTCCGCCTCATCGCGTTCAATCTGCCATCCCACCCCGACGGATCCACGCCGCCAGCGGCTCCAGCTTTTCCACCCAGTCCAGGCCGATCCCGCACCCAAACGGGGCCGCATTCACACTGTCCAGCGCGATCCTTCCGCCCCGCACCTCCAGGGCGGCAAATCCCCGCTCATGCCGGTGAAACAAATCTGCATGTGCCGCTAGCACCGCCTCCTGAACCTCCGGCGGCCACATCGAGAGCCCTTTAAAATAGTGATGCCCGTTCCGCTCCACATGCGTCACGCCCAGCAGCGCCTGCACCGCCAGATCCTGATTCAGCGCCACCGGCCCCACATTGGCCAAATCTTCGCCACTCACGCCTCTTGCCAGCCCATCCTGCGCTTCCGCCTGCTGGATCAGGGCCAGATTGGCCAGCCCCTTGAGGATGCCTTTGCAGTTCTTATGGCTGACCCCGCTGTAGCCCAGCCGCAGGGCTTCAGGCAACGACGCTAGGCTGCCGTCCCCCTCATCCAGCAGTAGCCGCGGCGCGCCATGCCATTTCGCCAACTCCCTGCCCACCTCCACTCCCAGACAAACGTCACGCCGCAGGGGCTGTTCAAGAAAAAGCACGCGTTTCAATCCCTCCCGCAGACGCTCGTCCGCCTCCAGGGCCTCGTAGTAGCTCCGTAGCGCCGACATCTCCACGAACGCCTCATTCCCGTCCAACGTGCAGCACCAATCTCCTGTGGCCCGCTCGTCAGCGATCTCAAACACCCGTCGCAATCGCTCTCGGTCGGATTCCAGATCACCGCCGACTTTGATCTTAAAGTGCGTCAACCCATAGGCGCGGATGCAGGCCTCCAAACTCACAGGCAGACCATCCTCAGGAAACGCCGTCGCTGGGACATCAGCCTCGCGCAGCCAATCACCCAGCCCCACCGTGTGCCGGGCCACCACTTTTTTCATCGGCGTCACAGGCAGCACTTTGTCCGGTGAAATCCCCGCCAAGCTCTCCCTCACCACTCCCAAGTCCGGCACCAGCGCCCCCACTCTCAGCAGCTCATGCAGGGGTTTGCCCACCGCACGACAGAGCCCATCCAAAACCGCACGCTCCACCACACTGACGCCCAGTCCTGCCAGCAGAGGCGGCACCGCACGCAGCCCCGCCCAGTTTGTCTGCTCATCCTGCACGGCGCGCCACCAGCCGGAAAACACCCCAGAGGTTTGCCCCGCATTTTTGCCAATCCGCGCCGCATTCTGGATCACAGCAATCATTTCCGCCAGGTCCACCTCAAAAGGTGTCTCCGGGTTCTTGGTGAACCACTTCGGCGGCAATCCCTCCGCCGTCATCCCCCGACAGGCCTTTCCCGCCACCTCCAGATCCACGGTCACCACCACATGCGGAAGCCAGTCCAGACTCGCAATGCCATACCGAAACGGGAACCGCGTCCGCATTGGCAGCACATGAAAATGAAAGCCCAGCACCCGAAATGTCAGCATCCCACCACTTTGACGCGCCCCAACCGCTTGTCATCGTCTTTTCCCCCAGTGCAAAAACGATCTGCATTTCTCATTGAGCGCTCCCCGCCACCGTGCGTCTATCTCTGTAGCCCCTCTTGCCATGCCTGAAAACCCCACCACCGCCACGGGCGACCGCGACCTCGACATCCGCCGCGTCAACGAACGCGCCCAAGACATTGAGGACAAACTCCCCAAGCTCCGCCAGTGGATGGAGCAGGGCCGTCTCATGCTGGCCATGGTCAAAGATTACGTCACCGGTGCTTACCGCGAGATCCCCTACTGGGCCATCAGCGCCACCGCTCTGGCTTTGCTTTACGTCCTCAACCCCGTGGACATCATCCCCGACCTCATCCCCGGCATCGGCTACCTCGATGACGCCACCGTGGTCGCATTCTGCCTGAAGCTCATGGAGCGTGAGCTGGACAAATACAAAGCCTGGCGGGAGCAAAAGAAAAAGGTCATCGACCTCTGATCGGGCCAATCCCCGCCCACACTTGCGCAATCCCCGGCGAGCCATCCCAGGCCGCGCAGGCTAGGGTTTGATCATGCCGGAACATTTCCCCGGTGAGCAACCCAACCCTACCCATGAAACGCAACGAGCCCGTCTCCAAAATCATGAGCACCCAAGTCGCCACCGTTCACCACGGCGACCCTGTCTCCAAAGTCCGCCAGATCGTCAAAGAGCGCGGTGTCCACCACATCCCGGTCGTCAATGGCGATCAACTGATCGGCATTGTCAGCTTCTCGGACATCCTCCGCGTCAGCTTCGGTGACACCTTCAACACCGACGAACGCACCGTCGATGCCACGCTCGACCACACCATGAAGCTTGAGGACATCATGGCCAAGGACCCGATCTCCCTGCAAGAGACCGCCACCATCCGCGAAGCCGCCGAAGTCCTCGCCCGAGGCGACTTCCACGCCGTTCCCATCGTCCACGGTACCAAGCTCGTCGGCATCGTCACCAGCACCGACTTGATCAAGTACTTGCTGGATCAGTTTTAAGGGGTGCCCTCACGGCTCTCCTCCAAGGAGTGACGGCATCTTGCCGTCGCGGCCTCCGTTCGGCCGCCAAAGTGATGGCTGGAAGCCCTCACTCCTTGGACTCCCCAAACTCCGACCATCGCTTGAGTAAAACGCACCCGAACTTCCTCTCACCCAAGGAGTGACGTCATCTTGCCGTCGCGGCCTCCGTTCGTCCGCAAAAAGGGATGGCTGGAAGCCCTCACTCCTTGGACTCCCTAGACTCCGACCATCGCTTGAGTAAAACACACCCGAGATTCCTCTCACCCCAAGGAGTGACGGCTTCTAGCCGTCACAGCACCCGCTTAGCCCACTCCGACTCATAAACCAAAAACTCGCCTTCCTTTAAATTCGCTTTCACGGGATTGCGTCGGATATAACGCACACAGTTACTGAAATGTGATAGATCGCGAACCAGACGGTCAAAATAATCACGCTGCCACAGGCGTCCTTGCGCGCCTGCCGTCTCATGAATTTTGTTTGCAGTGAAACTCTTCCATGAATGGAGCAATGCTTCCAAACGATGGTCTCCCAATAGGGTAAACAGCGCATGCACAGGGTTTGGCATCACTACCCAAGCATGTTGCACACATCGCATACCTTCGAAGTGATTCAAAGCATCGCCGACGATTTGAGCGACATTGGGAGCGCGTAAAACACATCTGCCCTGGCCTGCGTCGAGCCAGTGCTCGATGGTGGAGGAAAAGCGCTCGTGATATTCGCATTCGTCCCCTTCAGACCAGGGTCTCGGATGTGCTGCGACCCACGCGTCACGGTCACGCTTCCAATCGTCGAGCTTTTGCCGGGGAAGGGAATCGGCTAACCGGAACGTCACGAAGTAACTCGCACCCGGTTGCTCCCAGTGCGGGAGAACGGTGGTGTGCTTCTCGACGTCAACGAACGGGTTGAAAAACTTGAGCACGCTCACGCGCCAACCAAGGAGTGACGGCTTCCAGCCGTCAAGCTCCAAAGTGACGCCTAGAAGGCGTCACTCCTTGTTACCCGATCAACTTCCGCGCTTCCGCCAACGCCGCATCGACCTTGCTCACGTCCTTGCCGCCGCCACGCGCAAAGTCCGGCTTCCCGCCGCCTTTGCCACCCACGATGGGAGCGATGGTTTGGATGATCTTGCCGGCCTGGACCTTGGCTTGGTGCTCCTTGCCAACGTTGGCCATCAAAGTGACGTTGCCACCGCCTGTCGCAGCCAAAATGACGATACCCCCAAACTGACCCTTGAGCGCGTCATTCAAAGCCATCGCGTAGTCCGCATCCACATCCCCCAGGTTGGCGATGATGACGTGCTCCTGCGCCGTCGCGATGAGTTCTTTAGCGCGCCCGGAGGCTTCGCGTTGTTGCGCTGCTTTGAGTGCCTTTTCCAAAGCCTTTTGATGATCGAGCATCGCTTCAATCTTCTTCTCCAGATCCGCCGCACCTTGTGCGCTGACCTTACCCGCCAGCAACTTCAACAAATCGGCATCCGCCCTGGCCGCGTGGTAGGCCTCCATCCCGGCGATGGCTTCAATGCGGCGCACGCCAGCGGCGACGGCGCCTTCCGCGACGAGGCGGAACAGGCCGATCTCGCCAGTGTGGCGGGTGTGGGTGCCGCCGCAGAGTTCCATGCTCCAACCATCGAGCGCATGGGCCTTGCCGCCGATCTGCACAACGCGGACGTTCTCGGGGTATTTTTCGCCAAAGAGCTGCATGATGCCGCTGTTGGCCTTGGCCTCGGTGTAAGGCACTTCAGTCCAGGAAACGATGTCGTTGGCGACGATGCGCTCGTTGACGAGTTTTTCGATGTCGGCGAGCTGAGCGGCGGTCAACGCGGCGCTGTTGAAGTCAAAGCTGAGCTTGTCCGGCGTGACGTTGGAGCCTTTCTGCGTGGCATCCTGGCTCACGACCTCATGCAACGCCCAATGCAGGATATGCGTGACGGTGTGGTGTCGCTCGATGGCGTAACGGCGCGTGGCATCGACGGCCACGCGAACTTGCAAACCGACGGCGGGTGCGTCTTCACCTTCGATGAAGTGTAGCCAGGTATTTCCAACCTTCGTCGTGCTGGAAATCGGGAAAGCGTCTGCACCGAGGATGATCTGGCCGCTGTCGCCGATCTGGCCGCCCATTTCGGCGTAGCAAACGCTGGAGTCGAGCACCACCGCCGTCTTGTCCTTCATGGACACGACTTCGAGCACCTTGGCGTCGGTTTCGAGCGTGTCGTAACCGATGAACTTGGTGGCGTCCTTGGTTTCGATCTCGCTGACGGAGACGACCTGCTTGTTCTTCTGCCCAGCTTCACGAGCACGCTTCTTTTGCTCTTCCATGAGCGTGTCAAAGCCTACGGTGTCGACGGTGAGGCCGCGTTCACGTGCGAGAAGCTCGGTGAGGTCGATGGGGAAACCGAAGGTGTCGTAGAGTTGGAAGGCGAAAGCACCACTCAGAGATCGGTCTGATCCGACCGATCCGACCTGATCTTCAAAAAGCGCCACACCGCGATCGAGCGTCCGGTTAAACGCTTCTTCCTCCAGCTTCAGCACGGCTTTGACCTGATCTTTCTTCACGCGTAGCTCAGGAAACACATCGGCCATCTGAGCGGCCAACACATCAACGAGCTTGTAGAAGAACGGCTCTTTAAACTCCAGTGTGCGGCCATACTTCACGGCGCGGCGGAGAATGCGGCGGAGGGTGTAGTTGCGGTCGCTGTTGCCGGGCTGGATGCCGTCGGCGATGGAGAAACTGAGGGTGCGTAGGTGGTCGGCGATGACGCGGAAGGCGACGTCGATCTTTTCCTGCTCGGTGACGGGGATGACGTGGCCTTGCTCGTTGGCCTTCGGCAGCGTGCTTTGGTAGTGCTTGCCGCTGAGCTTGGTCAGCTCATCGAAGATGGGTTTGAAGACATCCGTGTCGTAGTTGCTGATCTTCGCGGTCTCGAAGTCGGTGAAGTTCTTCGTGCCCTGGATGATGCTGGTGAGGCGCTCGAAGCCCATGCCGGTATCGACATGCTGCGCGGGCAGCGGGGTGAAGGTGCCGTCGGGGTTGGCGTTGTATTGGATGAAGACGTTGTTCCAGATCTCGATGCAGCTGGCGTCGCTGCCATTGACGAGCTTCGCGCCTTCACGCTGGCGATCCTCGCTCAGCTCGATGGGGCCGGGTGTGAGGTCGATGT
>JBIIUD010000570.1:0-3165 GCA_044340175.1 Verrucomicrobiaceae bacterium | reverse complement strand
CGAATCAGGTGAAGACCTCAGCAATAACAGCGTCAAAAGCGCGATCAGTGACCTCATCAAAAGCGAACTGAAGACCAAGCCGCTCAGCGACGACAAACTCGCTAAACTGCTCGACAATCAAGGCATCAAAGTCGCCCGCCGCACGGTCGCCAAGTATCGCGAAGCTTTGGGCATCCTCCCAAGCCACTTGCGCAAATCGTTTTCCTGACGCCTGCCGATCTCAAGGCAGCACCTTGAGCTGGATCCGCCGATACTCCATCTGTCCGCGATCCCCCTCCAGGCCGATTGGTCCGGTGGCCGGAAGCATAAGTGCCTCCTCCAGCACCTCACCATTGCAGGTGCAGCGCGCCACACCATCCTTGACCGTTACTTCGATCAGATTCCAATCCTGGGCTTTGTAGCTCTTCAGCTCCTTATACGGCCCCGCCACAAGGTAGTCGCGGCATTGCAGTTGGGGTTTGCGAATGAACACGCCGCTGTCCGCATTCACCGAAGCACGGAACTCCAGCTTCAAAACAAAATCCTTCGAGAACTCAGCCGTTGTGTAAAGCTGGGCGATCAATCGCTCCTGACCTTCTGGAAAGTTCACGGTTAAGATTCCCTCTTTGGCACTGTAGCGACCTGCGTCACTCGACGCCGTTTTTCCCTCGAAGCTTTCGAGAATCTTGCCCGGCTCCAAGGAATCCTTTTTCGTTTTCTCTCGGAATCCCCACCCTGTCAGGTCTTTGCCATTGAACAAAGAGACAAACCCAGGCTCGGGCGTCCAATCCTCCGCAAAGACTGCCGTTGAAGTAGCGAGAGCAAAGACCAAGATTTGAAACAGTTTCATGAAAGTAAGGTGAGAGGCTGATACTGAGCAAACCCGAGCCTTCGGAAAAGAAAAAAATGAAAAAACGCCTCGGCACCAGTCGCCTCACGCGCCCCCAAGTCCCTCAATCCAATTGCTTTTTTCACTTCCTTTCCCGCAGGACAAGAGGCACCTTTCTCCTCATCCCCCTTCGATCCCCTTGCCATGACTCGATATCAAGTCCTCGACACCCTGCTACACCTCATCGTCTTCTTCCTGGGAGCTGGTATCGGGTCCTTCTTGAACGTTGTCATCTATCGTTTGCCGCTGGGACTGTCCGTCAACCAGCCCCGACGCTCCTTCTGCCCGAAGTGCAAATATCAGATTCCCTTCTACCACAACATTCCACTCGTCAGTTGGTTGCTGCTTCGTGGCCGCTGCGCCAAATGCGCCTCTGGCATTTCATCCCGCTACTTTTGGGTCGAACTCCTCGTCGGAGTTCTCTTCTACCTCATCTTCCAGCGTTACGGAGGTGATTGGGCCCTCATCCGTGACTGGGGCCCGCAGGTACTTTGCCTTTGGCTTTTTGTCTCCCTGCTCGTTGCCGGCACTTTCATCGACCTGGAGCACTTCATTCTTCCGCACGAAATCACCATCGGTGGCACCGTCGCTGGCTTGCTTTGCGCCTTCGCCGTTCCTGATCTCATGACGGAATCCACGCATCTGCGCGGCTTTCTGCTCTCCCTTGGCAGCGCTGCCTTCGGCCTGGGCCTGCTCTGGATCATCGTCGAACTCGGGAAGCTCGCGCTCGGCCGCAAGCGTCACACGTTTGACAGCCCTATCCGCTGGGAAGTCGCCCAACCAGACGATAACGCCCCGCCCGTTGTCCGCCTTGGCGAGGAAGAACTCACCTGGGAAGACATCTTCACCCGCGCCAGCGACCGCCTCGTCGTCACCTGTGCTCACCTTTCCGTGAATGACCAAACCTGGGATGATGTCAAAGCCGAACTGTGGATGGAAAAACTCAAAATCCTGCGCGATAAAGAGATCCTCAGCGTCCTACCCTGGGAAGACGTTCGCGCCATCCACGGCACCACCCAAGAAGTCGTCATCCCAAGAGAGGCCATGGGCTTTGGTGATGTGCTTTTCCTCATGATGATCGGTGCTTTTGCGGGCTGGCAGGCCGTCCTATTCACACTGGTGTCCGCCTCCATCATCGGTACCATCGTGCCCACATTCCAACGCTTCACCGGCTTTGGCGAATGGGGTGCAAAGATCCCTTTCGGCCCCTACCTTGCCGCAGGCGCTGGACTCTGGCTCTTTTATGGCCCGCAATTCGTCGATTGGTACTTTTCCAAACTCGCTTGGCGTGCTGGCGGCCTCTAATCCCGCCTCCGTTTGCACCGTTTTCCGCTTTTTGTTCGCGTGACCTCCCACCTGTGATACCCATCTACCATGGCATTCTTCAGCGTCCAAAACTTAAAGGTCCACTTCCCCGTTCGCAGCGGCTGGTTGGGCCGCAGTCAAGACGTGATCAAGGCCGTGGATGATGTCAGTTTTGAAATCGAACGCGGCAAGACACTCGGGCTCGTCGGCGAAAGTGGCAGCGGCAAGTCCACCGTCTCCCGTGCCCTGCTCAAGCTTCTACGCCCTACCAGTGGACAGGCCTTTTATCAGGATCGCGAGATTTTCTCGCTCGCAGAGCGTGACTTCCGCCCCCTGCGCAAGGACCTCCAAATGATCTTTCAAGATCCGATCGGCTCCCTCAATCCACGCATGAAAGTCGGAGAGATCGTCGAAGAACCTCTGCGCATTCATTTCAAAGCCCTGACACGAAGCGAACGCAGCGAAACCGTCGCCGCCTTGCTCCAGAAAGTCGGCCTCCCCACCGATGCCTCCGGCCGTTACCCCCACGAATTCAGTGGAGGCCAACGTCAGCGCATCGGCATCGCCCGCGCCCTCGCCGTGCAGCCTAAATTCCTCATCTGTGACGAACCCGTGAGCGCCCTCGACGTCAGCGTTCAGGCCCAAATCCTCAACCTGCTCAAAGACCTCCAAGACGAATTCCAACTCACTTACCTCTTCATCGCCCACGACCTCGCCGTCGTCCGCCACATGAGCGACGACATCGCCGTCATGCACTTGGGAAAAATGGTCGAAAAGGGACCGGCAGATGCCCTTTGCGAGGCCCCCCAACACGAATACACCCGCAAACTTCTTGCCGCCGTCCCCACCTAGTCGGACCGCCCAGACTCCATGACGCCCCTTTTCAAAAAACTCCTGAGCCTAAACTGGATTCTCATCCTGAACATGGTGGCGCTCATCGCCTTTGGAGTTTTCGCCATCTACAATGCCTCTGCCTACAAGGAAGGTGCCAT
>JBIIUD010000569.1:0-3166 GCA_044340175.1 Verrucomicrobiaceae bacterium | reverse complement strand
GAGCGCGGCCTTTTTCATCGAAGTCGATCAAGTCGGCGGTCGGGTGGCCATTGATCCAATGTTGATGATGATTGCCGCGCACAAGCACACGGTAGTCATGCCATTGTTCAGGCGGAAACGACTTCACCTCCATCTTGCCGACAATCCACGGCTGGCCATCCGGGGCAACGATGACCTTTTCTCCGGTGTGCGAGAGAATGCGGCGGCCTTTCTCCTCATAGAGCATGCCGTTGTAGCCTGGATTGTTGGCGACGACATCACATTGGTAGCCAGTCACAACATCGAGTCCGAGATCCGGGCGCGAGGTGCCACGGTATTGCAGGCCACTGTTGCCACCAGCGGTGACCTTCACTTTCACCCGCAAATCAAAGTTCCGAATCGTGGAGCCCGTCCAGGTGATGAAGCGATTCATCTTCAAGCTGCCATCGGTGACACCCGTGAGCGCGCCCTCCTCAAAGGACCAATACTTCGGATCACCCTCCCAACCGTTGAGATTGCGGCCATTGAGAAGGTTCACAAAGCCGTCCGCGTCAGGCTTCGTGCCGACCGCAGCACTGGCGATGGGATGCGGGTCGGTGGATTTCAAAAATTCGCCTTGCCGGGGCGGCAGTGGGCCACCGTATTGCCTAACGAGTTCGTCCGTGCGCTCACGCATCTGCTTGAGCGTAGCGGCAAAAGCGGGATCCGTGGCTAGGTTTTTGAGCTCATCGGGATCATCCTGGAGGTCGTGCAGAAACTCGTAGTCATGGTCAAAATAACGCGCGTATTTGAAGCGCTCCGTGCGCACGCCTTCATATGGAGGGATGCGATTCCGCACCGCGAAGTGCTCATGAAACGTCTCGGTGCGCCAGTCGGCGGGGGCCGCGCCGGAAATCACCGGTTTCAGGCTGCGTCCCTGATATTTCTCCGGCACCGCGACCCCGGCGTAGTCGAGAAAGGTAGCGGGCAGATCAAGGTTCAGCGCCATGGCCCGGCTGACCTGGCCACGCTGCGCTTTTTCGACGCGCGGATCAGCGATGATGAGGGGGACGCGCAGGGATTCCTCAAAGTGAGACCACTTGCCCGTAAGGCCGCGATTCGCCATGTGATACCCGTTGTCAGCGGAATAAACGATGATGGTATTGTCGGCGAGTCCCGATTCCTCCAGCGCCTGCATGAAGCGACCAATGGCATGGTCGATGCCGGTGACCTGCCGCAGGTAGGCGCGCATGTTGATGTCATATTTCTCCGGCGTGTTCCAGCGCCAGAAGTAGCGTTCGCGGGTGATGCTGGTTTTGAAGAAATCCGGCAACGCCTCAAAGATAGCCGGGTCATCCAGACGAGGGCGATACATCTCCTGGTCCTCATACAAACCGTCGGCGGATTGCGGCCAGGCAAAGTGCAGGCCGGGTCGGCGGTCGCTGTCCTCGGCGTGGCAGGCGTTGAACCAGAGATTGACCGCAAAGGGTTTGTCCTTGGGTTGCTGCTTCATGAAGGCGATGCCTCGATCCACGATGAGGTCGGTTTCATGCCTCAGGGTGCCATCTGGCATTTGCTTGAAGTAAGGATTGCGCCCGATGTCTTCGAACACATCAAAGTGGTCCGCAGGCTTGGCCCCTTTGGGCAGCTTGGTATGCCACTTGCCAAAATGTCCGGTGCGATAACCGCTCGAACGAAGCAGGTCCGTGTAAAAGGTCCTGGCATTGTCAGCGCTCGGCTCGTCAGGAGCCTCGGCCGTACCAAAGCTGCGGCCCGTGAGGCCGGTCAGGATGCTCGTGCGGCTGACCCAGCAAATGGACTGACTGACAAACGCATTTTGAAAGCGCGTGCCACGGGCCGCCAACGTGTCCAGATTCGGCGTCTTGGCGAGCGGATGACCGTAGCATCCGAGCGAACTGGAAGTCTGGTCGTCGGTGAAGAAAAAAACGATGTTCGGTTGTTTCACCGTTCCTTGCTGCGCCATCGCCATGCCGACAAGCATAGACCACACGCCGAGGAGGCTGGAGAGAGATCGGAAGTTCATGGCGCAACGGCAGCGGAAATGGCTTCGGCGACGGATTTGATGCCAGTGGCTTGATAGGCATCCCAGGGGCCGTCGGCACTGCCTGCGGGCCAGGTCGCGGGATCGGCGAAGAGGCCGTCATCCTTGTATTCCTTTTGCAGACGGGCGAGCTCCGCTTTCAACTCGGTGAACTGGGCGGCAATTTCGGGTTTGTCGGCATCGCTTTTGGAATGCAAAAGATTGTACTGCTCCGCAGGATCAGCGGTGAGATCGAACATCTCATAGGCATCCTGTTTCCAGTAGTGGATGAGCTTGTGCGTGGCGGTGCGCACACCGAGATGAGCAACCGTGTTGTGATGTCCGGGGTCGTGGTAATAGCGGTAGTAAAAGCTGGTGCGCCAGTCCTTCGGTGACTCGCCGCGCAGCAGCGGCGCGAGCGAACGCCCCTGCATGGAGGCGGGAACGGGCAGACCCGCAAGGTCCAGAAAAGTGGGCGCCAGATCGATGTTGGCCACGATCTGCTCTGGCACGCTGCCCGCTTTGATGCCTGGCCCTTTGGCGAGCAACGGCACATGCAGGCCCGGCTCATACATGAAGCGTTTGTCGTAGAGACCGAGATCGCCGAGATACCAGCCGTTGTCGGCGGAGTAAATGACGATGGTGTTTTCGGCGAGACCGCTTGCGTCGAGATAATCGAGCACCTTGCCCACGCCGTCATCCACACCTTGCACACAGGCGAGGTAGTCGCGCATGTAGCGCTGATACTTCCACTTCACCAGTTCCTTGCCGGTGAGTCGCTTGCCTTCGACTTCCAATTCCATCGGCTTCACTTGCATCCATTTTTGCAAGGCGGGACCTTTGAGATCGGCAGGTGGGGTCAGTTTCAGGTCACGACGTGTTAGATCGCGAGCCACCGTCTGTTCATTGATGGGCAGCGCGGTCGGACGGGTGGCGTAGTCATCCCATAAAGTTTCGGGCTCGGGGATCACTTTGTCTTTGAACATCTCGATGTGGCGAGTGGCAGGCTCCCACGCGCGGTGCGGGGCTTTTTGATGCAGCATCAGAAAGAACGGCTTGTCTGCGGGCCGCGTTTTGAGCCACTCAATGCCGAGGTCGGTGGTGATGTCGGTGCAGTGGCCTTCGATAGAGAGTTTCTTTTTGCCTGGCGCGAGAAAGAGGGGATCC
>JBIIUD010000568.1:0-3174 GCA_044340175.1 Verrucomicrobiaceae bacterium | reverse complement strand
GTTTTGGGTTTTCGCGGGTGCCGTACATTTCGAAGCGCCAGTCGGACACGGCTTTTTGCAACGTAGCGGCCAACTCCGGGGCATCCTGGTTGATGGCTTGGGTCTGACCGGGATCGGCGATCATGTCGAACAGTTGGCCCTGGCTGTCGAGACGGTGGGTCTGGGTGCGGACGCTGATGTTGGAGGCCCAGGTGGAAAAGATCAGGCGCTCCGGCCATTCGGTGGCGGTCGCTTTGAGAAGGGGCGTGAGGTCGCGACCGTCGAGGGGTTTGTCGCCGACGCGGGGCACCGCCATCAGGGCGAGCAGGGTGGGCATGAGATCGATGGCCCCGCTGATTTGGGTGACGGTGCGGCCAGCGGGCAGTTGGGCGGGCCAGGAGATGTAACACACAGAGCGCACGCCACCTTCATCGGTCTGGCCTTTCTTGCCCTTCATGCCGCCGGTCCAGCGGTTGCTGTTGGGACCGTTGTCGGAGAAGTAAACGACGATGGTGTTGTCGCTCAGGCCATGCTGTTTGAGCCGATCAAGGATGCGGCCGACGTTGCGGTCCTGGTTTTCCAGCATGGCGTAGGCGCAGCGGGTTTCGTCCGGCTTTTCGAGGTCGGGTTGGGTGGCGGTCTGGGTGATGGGTTTGTCCTTAAAGCGTGCCCAGTCCGTCTCAGGGGCGGCCCAGGGGGAGTGGGGCGTGGTGAAGGGGATGTAGCAGAAGAAGGGCTTGGTTTTGTTGCGGTCGATGAAGTCCAGCGCGCGGTCCGTGCAGACATCGACGATGTAGCCGCGGGTGCGGATCATGCGCCCTTTGTCCTCGAGCGGTGCGTCAAAGTACTCGCCCCAGTGGCCGGAAGTGTGGCCGAAGTACTCGTCAAAGCCGCGTGCCATTGGGTGATAGGGCCATTGCGATCCGTTGTGCCATTTGCCAAAGGCGCCAGTGGCGTAATCGGCCGCCTTGAGGGCATCAGGAAGGGTTTTCTCGTCCAAATTGAGTCGTTCTTGACCGGTAGAGACGCCTTTGACACCGGTGCGCGGGTGGTAGCGTCCGGTGAGGAATTCGGCCCGGGTGGGGGCGCAGACGGGGCAGACGTAGAAGCGGTCCAGGGAGACGCCTGACTTGGCAATGGAGTCGATGCTCGGCGTCTTGAGTTGTTGGTTGCCGGAGGCACCGTAGTCTCCCCAGCCAGCGTCGTCAGCCAGAAAGATGACGAGGTTGGGCGGGGTGGCGTGGAGGCTGGCGGCGAAAAGGAAGAGGCAAGTGGTGAAGACACGCATAGCGGCAATGGCGGGTGAAGCTGAGCTGGGCTAAGCTGTACACGCGGAACGGACTGCCACTTATCAGCAAACCGTCGGCTAAGCCCAAAGGGGCGGTTGCATCTCAAAAGGCGGGATCAGCGCGGCGACAGGACGCCCTTGCTGGGTCGTGCCGAAGAAGGAGCCGTTGGCAGTGCTCTCTGACTTGATGACGTGATAGGAGTTGTAAGTGAAGGTCTGGCCGGGGTTCAAGCTAGGGAACTGGCCGACCACGCCGTCGCCCTCAACCACCAGGGTGTCGCCATCCGAGTCTTTCACGATCCACTTTCGACCAAAGATATTGACGGTCTCGGTCGAGTGATTGTGAATGGAGATTTGATAGACGAAGGGATGGGGTCGATCCGGAGGGGCTGGGCGTGTCTTGTCGTACTGCACGCTGTCCACCGAGACGGTGAGTCCTTCGAGGGGTTCAAACTTGGCAGCCACAATGGGACTGACGTAGCACTGGAAGCGGGTTCACTCAAGTCCTATGCGGACTCTTGTCTGCGAAATGAGTGGCTGAGGTCGGGCGGATCGTGCAAATGTCTGTCCATGACCGTTTCTCCTTCTCCAGTACTATCTATCGCAGGGTCCGACAGCTCCGCAGGTGCCGGCATCCAGGCCGATCTGAAGACCATGAGCGTTCTGGGCTGCTATGGTTTGACCGCTTTGACGAGTGTGGTGTCGGAGACGCCAGGGCGGGTCTCCCTGGTGCGCCTGCTGGAGCCAGAATTCATCGCGGATCAGGTGCGGGTGCTGTTTGAGGGGTTTCCCATCGCTGGCGCCAAGATGGGAATGCTGGGCGGTGCCGAGCAGGTCGCGGCGGTGGCGGAAGCGTGGCAGCGGTATGCTGGAGCGGTGCCGCTGGTGGTCGATCCGGTCATGGTGGCGACTGGAGGGGGGCGGTTATTGAATGAGGATGCTGTCAAAGGCATGCGGGAGCAGGTGCTACCGTTGGCGTGTGTCATCACTCCGAACATGGACGAGGCGGAGGTGCTGTGGGGGCGTCCGGTGACGACCCGGGAGGGCATGGCCGCGTGTGCGGCAGATTTGGCCGCCGTGTTCGGCACGGCAGTCCTGGTGAAGGGCGGGCATCTCATCCATGATCGTGCTGCTGATGTGCTGTGCGATCAGGACGGCGTGGAATGGTATGAGACGGAGCGGGTTGACGGCGTTCACACCCATGGCACGGGCTGCTCGTATTCGGCGGCGATCGCCTGTGGTCTGGCCAAGGGTTTAGCGCTGCGAGCCGCGGTGGCGGAGGCAAAGGCCTTCATCGCACGGGCGATTCGTCAGCATTTTGAATGGAAAAGCGCTGCGGGTGGGTCCATTCATGCTCTCAATCACCTGTCCCAAAGCTGATCCTGAAAGCCATGAAGCCTCTGTTTAACCCAATTTTACCCGTCCTCGCCTCAGCGTTGGTGTGGGTGGTGGTGGGGCTTGCACAGGGCCGAGCGGCGGAGGCGAACGCAAGTGAGGCGGAGGAACTGTCGCAGGCGGGGGTGCAGGCGGCTTTTCAGATCCTGCAGAAGGACTACATCCGCAGTAGCGACCTGAATTTTGAGCGGATGAACCGCGCGGCGTTGGATGGCTTGATGCATCATTTGGACGGCGGAGCCAAAGTGGTGCCGGTGGAACAGGCGGAGTCGGGGGAGGCGGAGCCAGACGTGCTGCGCGCCGTGATCACTGAAGGGATCGGCTGGCTGAGGCCGGTGACCTACCTCGAGCAGGAGGTGGCTGAGTGGACCAGGGCCCTCAAGGAACTGCGGGAGCAGGGCTGCCGCAGCGTGATTTTGGATTTACGGGAGCCAGCGAAGGCTGGCAGCTTTGAAGTGGCGGCCCGGTTTCTGGAAACGCTGGTGCCAACAGGGAAGGTGCTGTTCAAACTC
>JBIIUD010000567.1:0-3180 GCA_044340175.1 Verrucomicrobiaceae bacterium | reverse complement strand
AGGTGAAGGGGTGAATGGTGTTAGGAATGAGAGCTGCGGAGTTAGGTGATGAGGGCTCCGACTTCGTTGAGCAGCACGATGCTTTCTTGTTCCGCTTTGGAAGCGAGAGTGTTGGTGCGGGAAACCCAGAGTTGCCCAAAGCGGAGGCTGCTGTGGAGGTCTTTGGTTCATGCTTGAGCCTGTCAGGCGGTAAGGGACGTGCGGTGACACGCTGAAGCGTATGCAACGTGCGTCTGCGAACGGTGCGGGAGGTGAAGGGGGGAGACTCGGGACAGGGGTTGCTTTTGGAGCCTTTTGAAGCGACTGCGTGCGTTATGAACGTCAAGGAACATGATGATTCCATTGAATCTCCCGAGCACTTTCTCCGGCGTGCTAGGTATTGGGTGTTGCTGCCGTTTGGAACTTACTTGATTGCCATTCCAGGGTTGGGGCCTGGTGCGTATTTCGTTCCAGTTGTAGTTTATTTGGCACCGCTTGGCGTGATCAGCTACTTTGATGACGTCAGTCTTGATTTCGAAAGATCAGGGCACCAGACGGCGCTGCTTGGGATTCACGCGGTTTTCTGGTTCTTCTTTGTGCTGGGATTGATTAAACGGGAAAGATTTAGTGTGCGAGTTTTGACGACGATTTGGGTGGGTCTTGTCGTCTTGTTGTTCATGTCAGTCACAGGCTGCACGATGAAGTTCGGGGAAGGGCTTCGCAGTCCGGGGAACTGGCATTGATGAGGGGAAGCGGAGGCTGCTTCGTGTGGGTGTGTTGGCGCAGCTTTGTGGTGGAAGAACGGGTCGGGCCTCTCTCGAGGCTTACTCGGCAGGTGGGGGCATCTGGCGCAGTTGGAGGTTCTTTTCGAGGGCTAGGGTTTTGAGGGTGGATTGGGGGTAGGTCCAGGGGGTTTGGTCTTTGGTGGTGTAGAGGATGGTTTTGGTGCGGGTGGCAGCGAGGGCGACGAGGGCGGGGAGGTCGAGCGTTTTGAGGATATTTTGATAATGGGCTTCGTGGGTGGCGAGGCTGGGGGGGAGACTGTGCAGGTCGAGGCGGTCGAGGTTTTCTTCGAAGAGGGAGGCGAGCAGGGTGTTGACGGCTTGAGTGCCTTCAGTTTGGACCCAGAGGCGGGTGTCTTCGAAGCCGGCGATTTGGCGAATGCTTTGCAAGGCGCGGCGGATGTCCCAGGTCTGGGTGGAGTTCAGTGTCTCGCCGACAAGGTGGAAGCGGCGCAGGCGCTGGGTCTGCAGTTTTTCACTTCCCTCCCAGGCGGTCGGGCCGATGCCGCGTGGGCTGAAGTAGATCATGGCCCAGGGATTGGCGGCGAACATTTTTTTCTCGGACTCGAAGGCGGCTTCGTCGTTTTTGACCAGGGGGTAGGACTCGATGAGTTTGCCGAAGCGGGTGTGGTAGGTGTTGCAGAATTGGTCCCAGCCGGATGGGTCGAGAACGTTCAAGACAGCGAGGTCGAGGTCCTGGGGGCGGAGTCCGGCGCGGTGGGCCAGGTGAAGTCTGAGGCGGAAGGGTTGGTCACTTTCAAAATCGAAGGTGGTGAGACGGACGCCGTCGCGCTCCATGGAGGAGATTTTCTTCAAATCGGGAGCGGCCAGATCGGTGGGCCAGGCGGCGAAGACTTGGGTCTTCAGTGCGTCCATCCAGGCGGCGGTTTGTTTGTCCCAGGCGGCGCGGTCGGTGGGGACTTCGGGGGCGGGTGCAGCGGGCACGAAGGTGTGGTCGATGCGGGTGTTGATCTGGTCGGCAGGCAGGTCTTTGCCAAATACGCGCAGGTCGGCGGGGGCGAGTTCTTTGGTGGCGGGCATGCTGGTGGTGTGCATGAGGTCGGCTCCCTTGAGGTGGCGATTGAACCAATGGAAGGCGCCGGTGTTCAGGGGCTGCATGTCTTTGTGCGGTCCTTGAGCGATGTGCAGGCCAATGTGGGCCTCTTGGCCGAGCAATTTATACAGGCGACGGGTGCTTTGATAGAGGCGGACGACGCCGTCGAGCGGGAAGATGCGATCGTCATCGGTGTTGCAGATGAGGAGGGGGCGTGGGGCAACGAGCGCGGCGACGCGGTCGTAGTCCCAGCGGTGGGTGTTGAGCTGGTACATGCAGTCGCAGTGACCTTCGACGCAGCCGTCCACGACGTGGTTGCGCAGGTCGGTGATACCGGCGGTGGGGGCGGCGCAGGCGATGCGTTCATCGAGAGCGGCGATCCACCAAGAGTAAGCGCCGCCACCGGAGCGACCGGTGACGCCGATGCGTTTGGCATCGACCTCGGGGCGGGTCTCGAGGTAATCGAGCGCGCGGATGCAGTTCCAGGCTTCGACCCCGGCGGAGGTGTAGCCCCGCGAGACCCACCAGAACTTGCCGAGGTGGTGGGTGCCGTGGTGCTCGCCTTCGATCTCGCCGAGTTGGAGGGTATCAATGATGAGGCAGGTGTAACCGTTGCGGGCGAACCAGAGTCCGTGATGGTGGTAGGAGGTTTTGTTGCCGAGGGAGACGCCGTTTTCTTTCACACCGCCATGGCCGCAGACATAGAGGATGGTGGGGAGGGGCTTTTCGGGAGCGGCTTTCGGTTTGTAGAAATTGGCGGTGACGTAAAGACCGGGACGGGACTGGAAGTGGAGGCGCTCGACGAGCACGTCTTTGGCATCGACCGTGCCGGTGATGACGGGTTTCAACGGGGTGCGCTGGGGCAGGGGGTGCAAGCCGAGCATTTCGAAAAGTTGGCGGCGGGTCTCGGCTTTCGAGGTGTTCCACTGCTCGGCGGACGTGATGGGGGCCAGGGAGCCAGTGCGCTCGATGTGAGCGACTTTGCGCTCGAACCAGCCGTCGAGCATGCGTTTGCCGAGGCTGTCGGGGGTGGCACCGGGGTATTGGGCGGGCGCGGGGACTTGCAGCGCGGTGATGAAGAGAAGCAGGACAGGTAGCAGGCGGGGCATGAGGCTATTTCACCTCACGGACGGGGGGTCTTGCAAGGCTGGGGTTTGTTTTTGCTAGGTGAAGGGTGTGGGGCGAGCTGCTGGCTTGCCTTGGGGGCGGAGTGCGACCGAGCCGGTCGCACCACGTGAGGGGGGTGTGGCACGTAGAACGTGTTTGCTGAAAGCTGGAAGTGAGGCAGGCTGGGCGGATGCGAAAAGGCGAAATCGGACACGGACCGGCGGTGGCGCTGGTGGTGGCGAACATGATCGGTACGGG
>JBIIUD010000743.1:0-2530 GCA_044340175.1 Verrucomicrobiaceae bacterium | reverse complement strand
TTTTGGCCAGGTTTTTGAGAGCAATGGCAGCCACGGGCGGGGCGAGAGGACTCGAATCTCGTAGTGGGGGTGGAGGTGGTGCAGAACTGTGGCGTTGTCCAGGCCGCGGTAAGGTTCAGCGGCATCGGGAAACAGGTTCGACACAAATAGCAGCCTGGGTTTCATGAGTGAGGGGTCGGTGGGCGGCGTCGGTAGATGCGGAGCTCACCTGGAGCGGTGAGCGCATGGCGATGAATGGTTTGCAGTCTCACCTGAAGCCAGTCTGAATCGGGAGATTCCAAGGCTGCTTTGAGCTGGATCTCGTGGGGCTTGAGCTGAGCTTCTGGAACGGAAAGATCCAGCAGCAGGGTATCGATGGACAAGCTGTCCAGCAGCTTCAGGAGGGTGGCTTGATCGGAATATTTGGCCTGGTAGTCCCGACCCATCCAATCGGAAGAAACAAGCGATTTGCTGCCGCGGAGAATGGTCAGGCGGTCCGAGGTTCTGTCTGCCACCTGGAAGGCGGCTGCGGCGATGGTGGCGCCTTCACCACGCGGATCAGAAGCGATCAACCAGATGGATTTTGAAGCGGGTTCACGCTCACTCAGGAGGTGGCTCACGACCTCGGTATAACCTGAAACGTTTTTGGTGGGCAACGGCGGGGCGGTAACAACGAAGGCCAATCCAAGCGCCGCCATAATGAGGCGCAGGCAGGCTGTTTGCGACAGCGGCCAAGAGGAGGCTGGCCAGCGATTCGTCCAGAAGCGCACTTCGTTGAGGATGAGCAACGTCGCAGGTAACAGGCCGGGCAGGAGATAACGCGGCGAAAGACCGGATGGAACGACCATGACAAGCAGGAGCATGGAAATCCAGCCTGATGACAAGACGAGACGGGTAGGATCAAGCTGACGATGAAGGGCGTCATAACAGGTGCGGGCCAGTGCGACGGCCAAGACGACAAACAGCGGCCAGCCATAAAATACGGGCAGTCTTTCAGCGTAATAGCTGAGGGCATCGATGAAGAACGCCCAAGGCTGCTGGCTGACAAAACCTTCTTGGGTGAAGCGGACCGAATAGGCCATCCATGGGCCAGCGAGGACGAATACTGGAAGAGCAGCCCCCCACCAGTCGAGGCGTTTGCAATCAGACCACCGGCGGCCCAGCAAGAGTGTCAGTAAGGGCAGGCCACCGAGTCCTATGGCGGAGCCTTTGGTGAGGATGGCCGCGGCAGCGAGTACTCCGAACAGCAGGCTTTTGTTCCAAGTGGGGTGCTGAAGATAGCGGAGCCATGCCCACAAAGCGGCGAAGACCAGTCCGCACAATTGAAGGTCCGCCATGACATGACAGCTTACCCGTAGCGTTTCCGTTTGGAGCAGCAGGATGAAGGCGGGGAAAAGCGCTAACCAGCCGTCCTTTTGCGGCAGCCATCGCTTGGCAAAGATCCATCCGGCAGTGCCTAGAAGGGCAAGGAGGATGGCTTGGAGGGCAATCAAAGCTTTAGGATCACACCAGAGCGTCAACGCCGCGGCTGCGACGGCATAGTAACCTGGGGGATAATGACCCAGAGCAACTTTCGGGAAAGCCTCGTAATAACTGGAGGCAAAGGCCATGGGTGATTGGCCCCATTTCTGCCAGAGATAATCATGGACCATCAAAGCGGTGACCGCGTGGGCAGCTTCGTCGGGATCCCCCCCAAGGTCGCTAGAGAAGCCCCCTTTCTGGTATTGCAGAAGGCCTGCGGACGCACAGAGCGCTAGGAACAAAAGGAGAATAAGAACAAGAGCGCGTGGCGTCGTAGCAGGGGGGCGCATGAGAAGCTGAGAAAGGGGTGAGTCCGCGTCAACTGAGGATGGGTGGTTTGGAGAGGCGAAAGTCCAGAGCGTCGGGGCTCAGGGCCATGGTGCCTGTCTCTGCGGCGTGGATGAGATTGACCATCTCACGGGCGGTGACGTAGTGGTAGCGGAGGGCTGGGTTTTCGGCAGCGTAACGGCAGAGGTCTTGGTGGAAAGTGTGGGCGGGTTTGCCGAGCAACGTTCGATAGTTTCGGGGGATGCCGCCGTGGGTGTGGAGTTTGATGAAGATCCAAGGGGCAGCGTTTTGAACGAAGGGGCAGAGCTCAGTCCAGAGTCGGAAACGTTCGAGCGTGGGTGGATTGGCACCGGTGAGATCGGCATTTTCAATGCGGGGGATAAGCCCGAACTTACGGCGCTGCCAATTGAGACCGAGTGGCCCCTGGACCAGAAGAAGATGCTCTGGGCTTGTGGCGAGGTTTGTGGTGACACCGGACGACACGGGTGAACCCGTGTGGTGCGAACAGGCTCGCCCATCCTCTCGAGCATAGTACACAGAGTTGATGATACGGACTTGAGTGGGATCAGGAGCGGATGGCAGGGTGAAGTCGCCATAGCACCCGGTGGCTTTAAGAACGGCCAGTTCGTCATCGACACCGCAGTGTTTGCCCTCGGGGTGGGAGTTGTCGAGTGCCCAGTTACCGTGAATAAAACCATAGCGTGGCTGCCCGTCTGGAGCGCGCGAGAGCAGGCCGTGAGAC
>JBIIUD010000566.1:0-3185 GCA_044340175.1 Verrucomicrobiaceae bacterium | reverse complement strand
CGGTGACTTTGATGGTGCCGTCGGCGGGGGCTTCGAAGGTCTTGTTGTGGCTGCCGTATTCTTCGGCGGCTTGGGCCATGAGGCCGACGTTCGGCACGCTGCCCATGGTCTTGGGATCGAGAGCGCCGTTCTGTTTGCAGAAGTCGATCGTGGCCTGGTAAATGCCGGCGTAGCTGCTGTCGGGGATGACGGCGAGGGTGTCTTGTTCCTTGCCGGCGGCGTCCCACATCTTGCCACCGCCGCGAATCATGGCGGGCATGGAGGCATCGACGATGACATCGCTCGGGACATGGAGATTGGTGATGCCTTTGTCGCTGTTCACCATGGCCAAGGCAGGGCCGCTGGCGTAGGCGGCCTGGATGTCGGCCTCGATCTCTGCTTTTTTGTCGGCGGGGAGCTTGTCGAGCTTTGCGATGAGGTCGCCGAAGCCGTTGTTAAAGTTCACGCCGATCTCGGCGAGTGTGGCGGCGTGTTTGGCGATGAGGTCTTTGAAGAAGACGCTGACGGCGTGGCCGAAGATGATGGGGTCGCTGACCTTCATCATGGTGGCCTTCATGTGGAGCGAGAAGAGCACGCCATCGGCCTTCGCCTTGGCGATCTGCTGCTCGAAGAAGGCGACGAGGGCCTTCTTGCTCATCTTGGTGGCGTCCATGATCTCGCCGGCTTTGAGGGCGAGTTTGGGGAGGAGGGTCTTGGTGCTGCCGTCCTTGCCGGTGAACTCGATTTTGACTTCGGTGGCTTCGGCAACGGTGACGGACGTCTCGTTGGAGAAGAAATCGTCTTTGCCCATGGTGCCGACGGTGGTCTTGGAATCGGCGGACCATTTGCCCATCGAGTGCGGGTGGGCTTTGGCGTAGTCTTTGACGGCTTTCGGCGCACGGCGGTCGCTGTTGCCTTCGCGTAGCACGGGATTCACGGCGCTGCCCATGACCTTGGCGTACTTGGCTTTGATTTCCTTTTCCTCGTCGGTCTGCGGGTTTTCGGGCAGATCGGGCAGTGGGTAGCCTTGGGCCTGAAGTTCGGCGATGGCGGCTTTGAGCTGCGGCTGCGATGCGGAGACGTTCGGGAGCTTGATGATGTTGGTGGTCGGCTCGAGGCAAAGTTTGCCGAGGTAGCTCAAATCATCGTCCTGCTGACCAAACTGCGCCAAAATCCGGCCGGCGAGCGAGATGTCGCGCGTTTCGACCTCGATGCCCGCCGCCTTGGTGAAGGCCTTCACGATGGGCAGCAGCGAATAAGTGGCGAGGAGCGGGGCTTCGTCGGTGAGGGTGTAGATGATCTTGGCGGACATGAGTGGAAGGGGTTTGGGGCGCGCAGAGCATAGCGAGAGCCTCCTCAAGTGCAACGCCCAAGGCAGCCGCGAGACCCAAAAAGACAGGGTAGTGGAAGTGGGCGCGGCCTCCCATTTGACAGTCGTACCTGTACTTGCGTAGGTCATGCAGGCCCTTCATGATCTGATTCCCTTCTCCTCCAACGCTGCCTCTTCATGCCTTTTGCTCAGCCTACTCACGACCCAGCCGATCTCAGGTGGATGAGCATGGCGATTCAAGAAGCCCGGCGCGGCATCGGCCTGACTAGCCCGAATCCGCCCGTCGGAGCGGTCATCGTGAGGGATGGTGAGCTGATCGGGACGGGACACCATCGCCGGGCCGGGGGACCCCATGCCGAAATCGAGGCGCTGAAGCAAGCCAGAGAGAAGTTTCCCACTCGTCTGAAAGGCGCGACGATTTACATCACTCTGGAGCCCTGCAGCACTCAGGGCCGCACACCGCCCTGCACCGCCGCGCTCATTGAGGCGGGACTGGTGCGCGTGGTTTACGGCACAGGTGACCCGAATCCAGCGCATCAAGGGCGCGCTGATACCTTGCTGAAACCCGAGGGCATCCGAGTCGTCTCGGGTGTGCTTGAAAAAGAATGTGCCGACCTGATCCGCCCCTTCAAAAAGTGGATTTCCACCGGCCTGCCCTACATCATCGCAAAAGCAGGGCAGAGTCTGGATGGCCGCATCACGCGCCCACCCGGGGAGCCGCAATGGATTACCAATGAGGCGGCCCGAGCGCATGGACGCCGACTCCGCCAGCGCGTGGATGCCATTCTGGTGGGAGCTGAGACGATCCGCCGCGACAATCCGCTGCTGACACTGCGCGACGGCTCAGGGCAATCTGGAAAACCCCAGCCATGGCGCGTCATTCTCTCCCGCAGCGGTGAGCTGCCGCAGGATGCCCATGTCTTCACCGATGAGTTCAAAGAGCGCACATTGGTCTTGCCTAGCATGGAGTTTGCCGATGCGATGAAGGAATTGGCAAAAAGAGAAATCACCTCGGTGCTCATTGAAGGCGGGGGCATCATTTTGGGGCAGGCCTTTCGTGGAGGCTTCGTCGATGAGGCGCACTGGTACTTGGCCCCACGTTTTTGCGGCGGCGGGCGGCCATCGCTAGCGGGACTTGCCTTTGAACATTCCATTGAGATGACCCACGTCCAAATCCTCCCGCTCGGCGACAACGTGCTCGTGAGCGGCTATCCTGTCTGGGAAAAGGAGGTGACGCCATGATCCTCCGCCCCGCCGTTTTCTTTGACCGCGATGGCGTCGTCAACATCTCTCCTGGGGCCGGCTACGTGCTCACATGGGATGCCTTCCATTTCTCTCCCGGCATCTTTGAGGCTCTGCGCCTCTGCAAAAAGCTCGGCTTTGCGACAGTCCTTGTGACCAGTCAGCAGGGTGTCGGCAAGGGACTCATGACGCAGACGACACTGGACCAAATTCATGCCGAAATGCAGCGTGCGTTAGCTCAGGAAAACGCCGCGTTTGAGGGCATCTACGCCTGCACCTGCTTGGCCGAAGAACCCGGGTGCAAATGCCGTAAGCCGAGCCCGGAAATGATCCTGCGCGCCGCTGAAGAACACGGTCTGGATTTGAACGCGAGTCTGATGGTGGGTGACTACGATCGCGATATCCAGATGGCGCACAATGCCGGTATCCCCACCACGATCCGCATCCTCACCGAAGGTCACCCTGCCACCGTGCCTGCTACGCACACCCTGTCGGGTACGGAAATTCTGGCTGAGACCCTGCGTTCTATCCTACCCACCATTCGTTGATCCCATGAACTCGAAGCTCCGATCTCTCCTCTCCTTTTTGCCGCTTTTTGCCGCCGCTCAGACCCCCGAAGCCCCTGTTTTCAAAG
>JBIIUD010000565.1:0-3192 GCA_044340175.1 Verrucomicrobiaceae bacterium | reverse complement strand
GACAGCGTCGGTTACGCCATCAAAGCCAGCGTCCTGGCAGATCTGATCCGCTCCACCCCCGAGTGTGCCAGCATCCCCCCACCCATCGACGCCAAAGCCGCCACCGAGCGCGAGCGCGAGACAAACATCGCCCGCGCACAAAAGGCCTCCGTCATGGTCCTGGTCAAGTGACCCCGCGCCGTGGCCGCGCATTCCCCAGAAGGAGGCATTGACTTGAGCCCGATGCTGCCCAATGAGCAACCCATGCATAAAGCGCTTTCTGTTTTCATTCTCATCGCATTAGGAACTTGGTTAGGACAGGCGGCAGCCCAGGCTCAGCAGGCAGTGCCCTCAGCAAAGGTCCGGGTCGTCACCCGGGATTTGGAACCCTTTTCCTTCACCAAAGACGGTCGCCGCGTGGGTTATGCCGCAGAGCTCTGGGATCAGTTGGCACGGGAGACCGGCTTGGAATATGAGGTGTCCGTGGTCAGTACGGCGCAGGAGATCATCGACGCATTGAAGGACAAAAAAGCAGATGTCGGCGTCGGTGCCCTCAGCGTGACCGCGCAGCGGGAGTCCATCATCGATTTCTCCCAGCCATTCTACGAGTCGGGCCTGCAGGTGCTCGTCGCCGGGGGTGGCGGCAGCTTTGCCGACAACATCTGGCCCATGCTCAAGAATCTGTTCAACCTGGAATTGATCGGCATGTTCCTCCTGCTGCTGGGCACCATGGTTTTGATCTCCTATTTGGTCTGGCTGTATGAGCATCCGATCAATGAGGACCAGTGGCCCAAGGACAAAAGACGCGGGCTTTGGGAATCCTTTTGGTGGACGGTCAGCACGTTGCTGGTCGGCGGCGCTGACAACAAGGGCCCGGTGGGAGTCGGCGGACGGATTGTGGCGATCGTGTGGATGCTGCTGAGCATCGTGCTGGTGTCCCTTTTGACGGCCTCCTTCACCACCACCCTCACCATCAATACCCTGAAGGGTGACATCAACGGACCCGCTGATCTGCCCGGACGCAAGGTCAGCACCGTGAAGGGCAGCACAGCAGAAGCTTGGCTGAACGCCAAAGGCGCGCAGGTCCGCGCAGAAACGACGGTGGGGGAAGCGATAGCCGCACTGCGCAAAGGCTCCGTTCAGGCCGTCGTCTTTGATGCCCCAGTCTTGCAGTATGAAGCCGCAAAGGCAGAAGATACGAAACTGCAGATGGTGGGCCAGATGTTTGAGCGGCAGAACTATGCCTTCGCCCTCCAACAGGATAGCGAACTGGTGGAGAGGCTGAACCAGGGATTGCTCCTGCTCCACGAACGCGGCATGGGCACGGAATTGCGGAAAAAGTACTTTGGGATCGATCAATAAATCGTCCCCCTGACCGGACCCCGGTCAGACCCACACGCAAGACCCGGCCCGCGCGCACGTTCACATTCAGACCATGCGCCGCCTTCTCGCTTTCCTGTCCCTTTTTCCCCTACTCGCCCCCGCTGCCGCCGCCGAGAACCGCCCGAATGTCGTGCTCGTTTACATGGACGACATGGGCTATGCCGATGTCTCCGCCTTCGGAGCCAAAGGCTACACCACGCCGAACATCGACCGCCTGGCCGCTGAAGGCCGCAAGTTCACCTCCTTCCACGTCGCCCAGGCCGTCTGCTCCGCCTCCCGCACCGCGCTGCTCACCGGTTGTTACCCCAACCGCATCGGCATCCATGGTGCCCTCGGCCCCCAGTCCGGCCATGGCATTCACGCCGATGAAATGACCCTGGCCGAGGTCTTCAAACAAAAAGGCTACGCCACCGCCTGCTTTGGCAAATGGCACCTCGGCCATCACCCGAAATTCCTCCCACCGAACCACGGCTTCGACGAATACTACGGCATCCCCTACTCCAATGACATGTGGCCTCATCACCCCGAGGGCAGAAAAGGCACCTTCCCTCCCCTGCCCCTCATCGAGGGCACCCAGGTCGTTCACTCTCCCGTCACTCCCGACGATCAAAAGCAATTCACCCAGAACTTCACCGAGCGCGCCGTGCAGTTCATCGAGAAGTCGAAGGACAAACCCTTCTTCCTCTACCTGCCACACCCCATGGTGCACGTGCCTCTCTACGCCAGCCCCGCCTTCGAGGGCAAATCCGGCAAAGGCCTGTTCGCCGATGTCATGCTCGAGATCGACTGGTCCATGGGCCGTCTCATGGACACCCTCAAAAAGCACGGCCTCGCCGAGAACACGCTTTTCATCCTCAGCTCCGACAACGGCCCCTGGCTTTCCTACGGCGACCACGCCGGTTCCTCCGGCCTTTTCCGCGAGGGCAAAGGCACCTCCTGGGAGGGCGGCAAACGCGTCACTTGCATCATGCGCTGGCCCGGAAAAATCCCCGCCGGCACCAGCAGCAACGCCATGCTCATGACCATCGACGTTTTGCCCACCCTGGCCAAACACATCGGCGCCGATCTTCCCAAACACCCCATCGACGGCCGCGACGTCATGCCCCTGCTCACCGGTCCTGAAACCACGCCGAATCCCCACCCCTACTACGCTCTTTATTACGCCCAAAACGAACTCCAAGCCCTCATCTCCGGCGACGGCCAATGGAAATTGGTCTTCCCCCACAGCTACCGCACCCTCGCCGGACGCCCCGGCGGCACTGGCGGCATCCCCGCCAAATACGAGCAAAAGAAAATCACCACGCCCGAACTCTACAATCTCCACACCGACCCCTCCGAAACCACCAACGTCGCCAAAGAAAACCCCGAGATCATCACCCAACTCCAAACCCACGCCACCGACATCCGCGCCCAGCTTGGCGACCGCCTCACTCAAACCCAAGGCACCGCCAATCGCGAACCTGGCAAACTCTAGTCCCTCTCGTCCTCGTCCTCGTCCTCGCCATCCTCAATCCTGTTAATCCCCTCAAAACCACGTCCATCCTGTCCCCCATGAAACACTTCCTCACCCTCCTCGCCCTCGCCTTCTCCACCACGCTCGCTTCCGCTGACGACGTCAAACACGTCAAATCCAAAGAAGCCGCCGCCATCGTCGCCAAAGGGGACGTCATCGTGCTCGATGTACGCACCCCCGACGAATACGCGGAAGGCCACATCGAAGGCGCCAAGAACATCGACTTCCTCGACGACGCGAAATTCAAAACCGAAGCCGCCAAGCTCGACAAAACGAAGACCTACCTCGTCCACTGCCAAGCCGGTGGTCGCAGCACC
>JBIIUD010000563.1:0-3197 GCA_044340175.1 Verrucomicrobiaceae bacterium | reverse complement strand
AGACAACCAGACAATGAGACCCCCAAGAGCAATACCGTCTCCCCATCTCCCTCTCTCATTGTCTCCCCGTCTGGCCTCATGCGCGTTAGCCTGCCCGCTGATTCACCACGGCGCGGCCTGCTCGGCCATGCCAGCGTCCTCACCATCACCGCCAACGGCGTCGAGACCTCGCCCGTGACTCGCGGCGTGTGGTTGCTGGAGAAACTCTTCGGCACACCGCCCAGTCCTCCACCGCCTGATGTGCCGCCCATCGAGCCCGACATCCGCGGAGCCACCACCATTCGCCAGCAGTTGGAGAAGCATCGCAACGTCCAGGCCTGCGCCGACTGCCACGCCAAGATCGATCCACTCGGCTTCGCCATGGAAGCCTACGACCCCATCGGCCACTTCCGCAGCGCCTACCCGAACGGCGCGGCCATCGACACCACCGGCGAGTATCGCGGCCAACCCATCAACAGCCCCGCCGACATCCGCGCTTACCTCACCAAGCACCCCGATCTGCTCGCGCACAACCTCGCCCACCGCCTTCTCACCTACGCCCTCGGCCGCCCGCTCGGCTTCGCCGATCAACCCGCCCTCCGCCGTCTGCAGGCGGACTGGAAAGCAAAAGGCCACACCCTCCGCGAACTCATTCACCTCATCACCACCACTGAGCTGATGCGTCAGCCGTGATGCGTGCCTTGCCTTCATGATGAAATATACCCTCTGCTTCCTCACCACCTTCCTGCTCGCGCCTCTAGTTGCGTTGCACGCCGCATGAGGTTTCATGCCCACCGCGCCGGACAACCAAACCGCCCACGACTACGCCGAGTGCATCTGCGAGCGGCTCGCCTCGTAGGCTTCAGGAACTCCGGGAAGCGATGGGTTTGAGCAACATCCGCCTTGGTGTGTGAGCGCGGCATCAGCTTGAATCCATCGGTTTTCTGTCGAAGGCGAAAATATTCGGGAAGTCTCAGCCGTGGTCATACATACCTTCATGGATGCCCGCCGACTCTTCGCCGCCTGACCCTGCACCGCCGCTCTCTGCTGAGCGGCAGGAGGAGTTTGTGCGGTTGCTGAATGAGGCGCATGGGTTGCTGCTGCGGTATGTGATGACGCTGCTTGGGAATCGGCATGATGCGGAGGATGTGCTTCAACGCGCCAGCTTGGTGATGTGGCGGCGGTTTGCCAGCTTCGAGCCGGGCACGGATTTCATCGCCTGGGCCACGACGGTGGCGTTTTATGAGGTTCGAAACTTCCAGCGCGTCACGGGGCGCTGTCGGCTGGAGTTTGATGATGAACTCATGGAAACCCTGGCCGCCGAGCGGGTGCAGCATGTGCGCCAGTGGTGCGCACGCACGGCGGCTCTGGAGCATTGCGTGGAGAAACTGGACGCCGCGAGTCGTGCCTTGGTGGAGGCTGTTTACACCGATGGCAGGCCGGCCATCGAAGTCGCTCGGCAACAAGGCTGTGCCGCGAAGACCATCTATAACAAACTCAACTTCATCCGCCGTGCGCTCGCCGAATGCGTGCAACGGCGGCTGGCGGAGGCCCCGACATGAAAACAGATGCTCCACCCGAATGGCACCGGCTCTTCAATGCCGCACTCAATGATCAACTCAGCGATGCCGAGCGTGCGCAACTCGCCGCTGTGCTCAAATCCAGCGCCGAGGCCCGCCAGCTTTGGTTTCTCTATCAAGACATCGAATGCTCGCTCGCTGAGTTGAAGCCACGAAGTCAGATGAAGTCGCCGCGCACGGGTTTTCCGTGGCTCTCCTGGCGTTCGCTCACCGCAGCGGCGGCGGGGATTGTGTTCGGAATGCTATGCACCTCCGTGGTGTTTGGTTTCGTGGGGCAGCAGCATGGGGTGAAGAAGACTCCGCTGGCGGTGCTGCAGCCGAGTTTTGAGGATGCTCAGATGCCTTTGGCGAGGGGGTTTCCACCTGCTGCATCGCTTTGGACCGGCGATGTGTCGAAAGTGGTGCCTGCGGAGAATGGGGTGACGCCGAAGGATGGTCATCACATGGTCAGGCTCGAAACCAACGCCCATGGAAAATCCGTTCTGTTTCCGAGGTTGTATCAGATCATCGCTCTTCCGCCCTCCGGCAGCGCACTGCGTGAGATCGAAGTCAGCGCTTCTTTCACCAGCGCAGATCCTGACAGCTCGCCTCACTACACGGTCCGAGCTTATGCCGTCAACGAAGCACCCGAGCGACTTGGGCTCGATTGGTTTGCGCGACATTGGTTTATTCAACGGGACGAATCCATCGCATCAGCCGAAACGGGCTTCGAGAACCCACCTGGCAACGCCAAGTGGCAATCCATCGGCTTGCGCATGCAGGTTCCCGGCAAAGCTCGTTGCCTGGTGGTGTTCTTCGGTGTCAAAAACCAAGCCAAATCACAAGCCAAGAAACCCCACTACCTGGATGCCGTGCAGGTGTCCTTTGTCGAATCCCCATCCATCCCTTGATCTGATCTCATGCGCCACTTCATCCACTCAGTTTTGTTCATCGCTGCTCTGAATCCAATCCACGCCGCAGACACCTTCCTCGTCGAAAACGGCCAGCCACTCGCGGAGATCGTCATCGGTGAAAAGCCGGCGCGGATGACCAAACTGGCCGCCAAGGAGCTGCAAAGCACCGTCGCGAAAATGTCAGGCGCGACGCTGCCAGTCGTCACGGAGCGCACGGCGGGCAAAACAGCGATTTTCGTCGGTATGAGCCGTTTCACCGACGAACTGGGCCTTTCCACCCAAAACCTCAAGCACGGCGCCTTTCGTATGGCATCGGGCAAAAACTGGCTGGCGCTGCTGGGCGCGGACAAGGACTTTGTGCCGATCGAGCCGTGGGGACGGAAGCGCGACAAGAACGAAGCTGCCCGCGTGAACGCCGAATGGGACAAAATCACCGGCGACACGTTTTGGAACACGGCGAGCGAGCTGTATCAGCTCTACCATCCGGAGCTCGATGTGTGGATGACGGACGATGCGGGCACCGTCAATGCGGTGAACGAGTTTCTGCGCGGTCTCGGCTGTCGTTGGTTCGCGCCGGGGGAAATCGGCGAGGTCGTGCCCAAAATGGCGACCATCGCGCTGCCGCAGGTCGATCGCACGGTGACGCCGGACTTCGGGCTGCGGCGCTTCGTTTACTACACGCAGCACACGGGCATCGGCGACCGAGCGTTGTGGAATCTGCGGCTCGGTGTGAACTTCGGTGCGG
>JBIIUD010000019.1:0-12335 GCA_044340175.1 Verrucomicrobiaceae bacterium | reverse complement strand
TGCACGAGTCCAGGCACCGGCCTGAGGTAGGCAATGTCAAACAACCCATGGTGGGTAGGGCCGTCATCACCAGACAGACCGCCCCGGTCCATGCACAGCCGCACCGGCAGATTCTGGATCGCCATGTCATGAATGATCATGTCATAAGCGCGCTGCATGAACGTGGAATAGATGGTCAAAAAGGGCTTCATCCCCTGCGTGGCCATGCCACAAGCAAACAGAGCCGCATGCTCCTCCGCGATGCCCACGTCAAAATACCGCTCCGGTATCTCGTTCTTGAAAACGGAAAGCCCCGTGCCACCTGGCATCGCCGCCGTGATCGCCACCACCTTCTCGTCTTGCTTGGCAAAGTCGGTCACCGTGCGGGCAAAGATCTGCGAGTAAGTTGGCAGCGCAGTGCCAGCCACTTCACCCGTCTCGATGTTGTATTTGCCGAGCCCGTGGAACTTGCCCGGATCATCCAGCGCCGGTTTGTAGCCGCGTCCTTTCTCCGTCAGGATATGCAGAATCACAGGCTCATTCTGCGTCTTCAAAAACTCAAAGGTCTGCGTCAGCAGTGCCACGTCATGACCGTCGATGGGCCCGTAGTAACGGAAACCAAACTCTTCGAAAAACACGCTCCGAGTTGGCGTCGGCCCACCTTGTGGGAGCAGTAAACCTTTGGCACTCTCCTCCACCTTGCCCGCAAACCAGCGCGCCTGCTTGCCGAGCACAAACTCAACGAAATGCGCTGCCTTTTGGTGCAGGTCGGCATAGCCAGGATGGGTCGCGATGGAATTAAAATACTTGGCGATGGCTCCGACATTGCGATCGATCGACCACTCATTGTCATTCAGGACCACGATCAGTTTCTTGGTATGGGCCGCCGCATTATTGAGCGCTTCAAAGACGGGTCCACAAGTAAAAGCAGCGTCACCCGCCACGCAGACCACGTGCTCGTCCGTGCCCTTCAAGTCCCGCGCTGCAGCCATGCCCAGTGCCGCAGAAAGAGACGTCCCCGCATGGCCCGCCCCGTAGCAATCGTGCTCACTTTCAGAGCGCAGAAGAAAGCCGTTCAGCCCCTCATACTGGCGGATCGTGTGAATCTTATCCCAGCGCCCCGTCAGCATTTTGTGGACGTACCCTTGGTGCGCCACATCAAAGACAAACTTGTCTTTCGGCGTGTCAAACACCCGGTGCAAAGCCAGGGTCAATTCCACCACACCCAAGTTCGGCCCAAGATGCCCGCCTGTCTGGCTCAGGGTCTCGATCAGGGTTTGCCGGATTTTTTCAGCCAAGACTGGCAGTTTCTCCAGCGGAAGCGCTTTCACATCTGCTGGGGTACGAATTTCAAGAAGGTCAGTGTCCACGGTCGAATAAAATCAAAAAAGCCTAATGTCCTCGTTTCCCTCCACGGTCGCTGTCGGTCTTGCGCCGCGCCGGGCTCCCCCTTTGGCGGTCGCAACCGCTGCCCCAGTCTCGGGGGTGTCCTCTTCGCCCGCTTCCGCAGGCACATCAAAATCCGTTAGCGTCACTTTGCCCGAACCATCCAGCAGCGCATTGATCCGCTCCACCCGCAACCGCGCGTGGTCGATCCGCTGCCGACAATGGATCAGCAGCCGCACCCCTTCCTCGTAGCGTCCGACCATTTCATTCAGGTCCAAATGTTCGGACTCCATCGACTCTGCAATCTCATCAAGCCGCTCAATCGCTTCTTCGAAGCTGGGATCGGAGGGGGAGGCAGTGGACATGGAAAAAGGGAGTTGAAGGCGGCCGTGGCCGGACCCGCACCATGGCGAACGCCTCCCGCCCCGCAAGCAAGAATATCCCGTGATCACTCCGGTTTTCTCGGTGTCCGCACCCGATCCGTGTAAAAAGCCATGAGCAGCCCCAGCCCTTCTGCCTCTCCAACACTAAAACCCACCAAAGGCACGGCCACCGGGAACGGAAAATCCGACCATGTCCGCATCTCCCGGTCAAAAGCCATCATCGGCCCGCGCAGCACCATGTCCGTCCAATCTGACCAAGGCCCATTCAGCAAATACACCATCGACTCCGCTTTCGCACTGACTGGCGTAACAACCACCCCCGCCACAGGATGCCCCGCTGTCTCGGCCGCTTCCCGAATCAATGCCAAATCTGGCCTGCGACTCGGCATCCAGACCGACGTCACATCGGCATACCAAGCGGTAAACCAGGGTGCGTCAGCCATCACAATCTCTTTGTCCTCCATCAGAGCCCCCACCCGCTGCACGCGATCCGCCGCATACGGCGGCCATTGCGAAAGCCGCCCCCGGAATACCAGTCCACTGCGCAGCGTATCCGGCAGGGACACCACCAAAGGCAGCGTGCTCAATGCCAACAGAACCACCCCATGCCCCCATAGCGGCCAAAATCCCCGGGCCCCGGGGTTCAAGCGCGACCAAATCATCGTCACCATCGCGACGCCCAAGACACTCAGCACCGGAGCCAGCAGGATGAAAACATTGTGCTCATCCATCAGCTCCGTCACCGGTGCCGTCAGCCCCATCGCCACCACACTCGCCACAAAGATCAGCAGCAACAGTCGCGATATCACCTGAACACTTGAGCGGCGAAAACGATGCAGCCACGCTATCAACGCCAAAGGCGCAGCCACAAGCAAACCAAAATGGCCCAGGATCCCATCCAGTTGCCCCACGATCTTCAAGCCTAATCCTCGGACCACCTGCGGCACCGCCATGGCCTCTGTCGCATCCGAAAATCGACGTGACACCGCCTCCTCTCCCACTCCAGAGATCAGCCCCCGCAGCATCAATTTTGAAGCTCCCAGCACATCTCCGGTCACCTGCCAATTGCGCCACATCCATAGCCCCGTCACCACCAGCAAAGGCGCGGCTAAGAGCCCGATCATCACTGGAGTCCTGCCTTTTGCCCGACCTTCTCTCCCCACTCCCATCACCACCCCCACCATCAGCACGACCGCCCATACCACCCCATACCCATGCGTCATCGTCATCGCCCCCGCCATCAATCCCAGCGCCAACAGACGCCCCCGTGCCGGCATTCCCGTTTCCATCCGCTCAAGCACGCTCAAGACCAACCGCAGACCCAGCACCAGCTCAAGACCCAGCAACATCCGTGGGCTACCGCTCACCGCCAGTTCCCATAAAGGCCGACAAAATCCCACCCCTACCGCCACGATCACCGCCACCCGCTCATCAAACAGCCGCAGTGCCAGCCCATGCAACTGATAGACCAAGATCAGGAAAAAAAGCACTCCCATGCTGGCAGAAATACGGTCAAGCGCATAAACCACTCCATTCGCCGACGGGTCAAACGCCCACCATGATTCCGCCATCCTAAAAAACGGCACCAGCAGCAGGGCCGGCAACGGTGCCGAACTTGTGTCAGGGAATCGCTTCAAATCCAACTCCGCCGGCCGAGCCTCCAACATCTGCTGCCAGGCGCCCGGCCGCACACACTGAGTCACCCAGCCGTGCCCCCGCGCCACCTCACGCGCCAACTGCGCCTGCTCCATCCCCGCCGGACTCTTCAAACCCCGAAAACTGACAAACACCTCCAGCAGCGCCAGCGCTCCCATCACCATGTAAAACGCCAGTCGTGCCGCACCGCTGACTTCGGAACTGGGATTGGGTTGAGTTGCCGTCGGGACCATGCCGCCATTCATTCCACGTTGGATGAATATCGGCAAGGTGCGATTATCTCGAATGATCGATTCTCCAGCCTGACAAGATTCGTGGGCTCCTCACCAATCTCCGCACACTCAAACATGCATTCCACGTGCATGTTTCACTTTCCTGGACCGTTCTCATCGTAGCGACCTCCCGCGACCTCCCTTTCCTTTACCGCCTTCCACCATGCGCCTCAGCCTCTTCTCCGACTACTCCCTCCGCGTCCTCATGTTCGCCGCTGGCAAAAACCAAACGTTTTCCATCAGTGAAGTCGCCGAGGCCTACCGCGTTTCACGCCATCATCTGGTCAAAGTCGTCAACCAACTCTCCCACCTCGGTTACCTCGAAACCCGGCGCGGACGCGGCGGCGGCATCTCCCTGGGCCAACCACCCGCCGACATTCGCCTTGGCGAGGTCGTCCGCCAGACCGAGGGCACAGCCTCGCTGGTCGAGTGCTTTGACCTCGCCACCAACACCTGTGCCATTCATCACCACTGCCAGTTGAAATCGGCGCTCGCCCAAGCGCAAAACGCCTTTTTTGATTCCCTCAACCGCTACACCCTCGCAGACATCGCCACAGGCAACCGTGGCCGCGCCATCATGAACACCCTCATCACCCTACCGTCATGAGACTTCGCTTCATCCTCGCCTTGGTTTCCGTCCTCGCTGTGACCGCCGCACACGCAGAGAACGAATACGAAAACGCCCCCATTCGTTACTCAGCTACCCCACCGAACGACGCCGCTCAGGCACTGGAAAAAAAACTCCGCTCAGGTGAAGTGACCCTCGACCGCACCGACGCCTGGACCCTGCTGCGCGGGCTCATGCAGCAGTTTGAAATTCCTGAGAGCTCTCAAGTCCTGGTCTTTTCCAAAACCAGCAAGCAAAACCACCTCATTCATCCCCAAACTCCCCGCGTCCTTTATTTTGGCGACAACGCCTACATCGGCTACTGCCTCGGTGGTTCCATCGAAGTCTCCACCATCGACCCCCTCCTGGGTCCCATTTTTTATCTGATCGAGCCAGACACCCCCAAACACCGCCCGCTCACCTTCGAGCGGGACCAAAGTTGCCTCAGTTGCCATGGGGGACCCTTCTCACCGGATGTCCCCGGAGTCCTTATCCGCTCCGTCTATCCCGGACGCGAAGGTCATCCCCTCATGAGCCGCGGTAGCACCGTCGTGGACACCACCACTCCCTTCGAAGACCGCTGGGGTGGTTGGTATGTCACAGGCCGCCACGGCACCGCCCGGCACCGCGGCAATGCCACCCTGGAAGACCGCGATGACGATGCCGAACTCGATACCACTCCAGGTGCCAATCTCCTTGGCCTCGGCACCCTCTTCGATGCCAAACCCTACCCCTCAGACCAGAGTGACATCGTCGCCCTCATGGTCCTGGAGCACCAGACCTCGACCCAAAACATCCTCACCAAGTCGAATCACGCTGCCCTACGCGCCATGCACATGCAGCAGAGCCTGCAAAAAGAACTCGGCGAGCCCGTCCTATCAGAACCCATCGGCACCGCACGCCGCATCATCGACAACGTCGCCACCCACATCCTCGACGCGCTGCTCTTCAAAGACGAAGCCGCACTCCCTGAGGGCGGCATCGAAGGCCGGGCCGACTTCCAAAACGACTTCGCCGCCAACGCCCCCAAAAGCACCGACGGTCGCAGCCTCAAAGACTTCCAACTGCTCAATCGACTCTTCAAATACCGGTGCAGCTACATGATTTACTCCATCACTTTTCAAAACCTCACGCCCCCCTTAAAACAAACCGTCGTCACACGCCTCGAAGCCATCTTAATCGGTCAAGACAGCTCCAGCAGCTACGCCTACCTCAGCAACAGCGAGCGCGCCCACATCCGCCGCATCCTCCAAGACACCCTCCCCGGCTTGATGGCCGCCCGATGAGGTCAGTCACTGACAAACTTCTTACATTCCCAGCGCCCAGCCGACGCCACCATGGCTTATCTTTTTCGTGCCTGTTCCATCCCTGCTCAGCCATGAAAAACCTCATCACCCTCTTCGTCATCGGTGCTATACTCATGAAGCTCCTGGGGACCCTTGACGAGAGCCTCACCCCCAGTAGCAAGTCAGGAGCACCCATCGGCTTCCAGACCAACTACGACACCGCCCTGAGTCTCGCCCAATCCAGTGGCAAACCCCTAGTGGTGATCTTCTCCGCCTCCTGGTGCCCGCCCTGTCAGCAGATGAAAAAGCAGGTCTATCCAAGTCAAGAAATCGCCCCTTACAAATCCCAGTTTGTCTGGGCCTATCTCGACGTAGATCAGCCCTCCAACCAAGTCGCCGCCCAAAAATTCGGTGTCCGCGGTATCCCCCACATCGCCTTCCTCAACGCCCAAGGCACCGAAATCGCCACCACCGCAGGCGGCATGCCCCCCGAAGCCTTCGCCGCCCAACTCAAGTCGGCCCTCGCCAGCGCCCGCTGACTTTGATCGCCTCAGCGAGTCACTCACGACCTTTCTCGTCTTCAACGCAAAAGGCGACTCCTTCCCACCGTATTGGGGGATTCGGACTTGCATGCCCTTTTCCCTCCATTCGCGCGCAGGTGCCCTTTGCGCCGCCACCTTGTTCGCGATTGCCGCTCAGGGTGAGGAGTGGTGGGCCTTCAAACCCTTGCGCACAGCGCAGGGTGATCACATTGACTTTTTCATCCACCAAAAGCTGGCTGAGCACGACCTGAAACCCACCCCATCCGCCGATCTGCGCACGCTCATCCGCCGCGCCAGTTTTGATCTCACAGGCCTGCCACCTTTGCCCGAACATCTGGAGGCGACTTCCTTCGAACAGGCCGTGGACCAACTCCTCGCCAGCCCCCACTACGGCGAACAGTGGGCGCGTCACTGGTTGGATGTGGCTCGTTATTCCGACACCAAAGGCTACGTCTATGCCCGCGAAGAAAAGCGCTGGGTGCATGCCGCAGCCTATCGGGATTGGGTCGTGCGCGCCCTGAACACGGACCTGCCCTATGACCAGTTTTTACGCCTTCAAATCGCCGCCGATCAAATGGTGCCCCCGAAGTCACCCGACCTCGCGGCCATGGGTTTCCTCACCCTGGGCCGCCGTTTCCTCGGCGTCACCCACGACATCATCGACGACCGGATCGATGTCGTCACCCGCGGTGCCCTTGGTCTCACCGTCGCTTGCGCCCGCTGCCACGATCACAAGTTCGACCCCATTCCCACCCGCGACTACTACGCCTTGTATGGTGTCTTCCAAAGCAGCGCCGAAGCCCTCGTCCCCTGCACCTCTGTCGAAGACCCCCAACTCACCGCTCTGGTGAAGAAAAATCGCGACCTCCTCACCCAACGTCGTAAAGAGCAAATGGCCCGCACCCGGGCACGGGCCGCCGATTACCTCGCGGCGCAGCAGGCCCTCGACCATTACCCCGAGGAGGTCTTTGGCCAGATCCTGGAGGAAAAAGATCTGAATCCCTTCATCGTCCACCGCTGGAAAGCCTGGCTGGAGAAAAACGCCGGCGTACCTTTGACCGAAGCAACCCTCACTCGGCTCGATTCCCCCGCGCATGTCCCCGACGAACACATCGCGAACATTGAGATGTATTTCCCCACGGCCATCACCACCGAGCTATGGAAATCCCAGGCGGAACTGGATCGCTACCTCCTCAAAAGCACCACCACACCCGCACACGCGACCATCCTGCTTGATCGTCCCCTGCCAAGCACACCACGCATTTTTCTCCGGGGAAATCCCCTCACACGCGCTGACGAAATCCCCCGGCAATTTCTGAGCGCCTTTGGCAAACAAACCCCCTTCACCCAAGGCAGTGGCCGACTCGAACTCGCCCACGCCATCACCAATCCAGGCAATCCCCTCACCGCCCGCGTCATGGTGAATCGCCTCTGGCAGCACCACTTCGGACGTGGACTCGTCAGCACACCGAGTGACTTTGGGAAACAAGGCAGCCTGCCCACGCACCCGGAACTGCTCGATTGGCTCGCCCAACGCTTCATCGACTCCGGCTGGAGCTTGAAGGCCATGCATCGACTCATCATGCTCTCAGCGACCTATCAGCAACGCAGCAATGTCTCAGCGCCTTCCGATCCAGAGAACAAACTCCTCGGTCGCATGACTCCGCATCGCCTCAGCTTTGAAGAAGCACGCGACGCTTGGCTTTCTGCAGCGGGTCGGTTGAATCTCAGCATCGGTGGTCTCCCCGAACCCTTGTTTGCCAGCAGCAACACTCGCCGAACGCTCTACTCCCTGGTCGATCGCGAGAACCTGCCCGCCGTCATGCGCACCTTTGACTTCGCCAACCCCGATCTCTCCATCCCTCAGCGCACCGAAACCACCGTGCCTCAGCAGGCTCTGTTTGGATTGAATCATCCGTTTGTTGTGCAGCAGGCCAAAGCCCTGGTGCAACGAGCTAAGGGCAGCGCTGAAGAACGGATCGACTTCATCTACACCCACCTGTTTCAGCGCCCCGCTTCACCTGCGGAGAGATCGAGCACCCTCCATTTTGTCCAAGCCGAAACGCCCCCTGCCATCGCCCAACCCGATCACTCGAAAGCCTGGCAATACGGCTTCGGCGAATGGGATGAATCCACCGGTAAAGTCAAAGGCTTCCAACTCCTGCCACACTTCACCGGCACGGCTTGGCAGGGTGATGCCACTTGGCCCAACGCAAAACTCGGCTGGGCTCAACTCAACGCCAGTGGCGGCCACCCTGGCAACCACCGCAAGCACGCTGTCGTGCGTCGCTGGATCGCTGAATCCGCCGGCAGCTACGACCTCAAGTCCACCCTCATCCACGAACCCCAAGTTGGCGATGGCATCCGCGCCTTCGTGAGCCACTCCCGGCTTGGCAAATTGCGCAGCACCACTGCCCTAAGCACCCAAGTTGAAATGCACCTCACCGCCATCGACTTCCACGCTGGCGACAGCCTCGATTTTATCGTGGACATCGGTGACGGCCTCAATAGTGACCAATTCCTCTGGGCTCCGATCATCACCCCCACACCGCCACTCACCACTGGCTCCGGCGGTGATGACCTCAACGATGTTTGGGCCGCAGAAAAAGATTTCTCAGCCCAGCCCATGTCAAGCCTGACGCCTTGGGAACAACTGGTCCAAGTGCTCATGCTCTCCAACGAGTTCATGTTTGTTGATTGAGATGAATCCTTTCCTTTCACGTCGAGACTTCCTGCGCCGCTCCGGTATGGGCTTGGCGTCGCTTGGCTTGGCGGACCTGCACGCGGCCAAACCCCACTTCGCCCCGAAAGCCAAGCGGGTGATCCACTTTTTCCTCAACGGCGGACCCTCCCACGTCGACACCTTTGATCCCAAGCCCGCCCTTCAGCGCTACGAAGGCCAACCCATCCCCAGCCACCGCATCACCGAACGCAAAACCGGTGCCGCTTTCCCCTCGCCCTTCTCGTTTCAACGTTATGGCCAAAGCGGCATCGAAGTCAGCGAGCTGTTCGCCAAAACCGCGGCGCACATCGACGACATCGCCGTCATCCGCTCCATGCACGCGCAGGTGCCGAATCATGAGCCCTCCTTGATGCTCATGAACTGTGGCGACTCCATCCAGGCGCGCCCCAGCCTCGGAGCCTGGCTCACCTACGGCCTGGGCAGCGCCAACGAAAACCTACCCGGCTTCATCGCCATGTGCCCCGGTGGCATGCCCATCAAAAGCGCGGAGAACTGGCAGTCCGCTTTTCTGCCGGGTGCGTTTCAGGGCACCTATGTCGATTCCCAACATCAGGCGGTGGATAGATTGATCGAAAACATCCGTAGCCCACATGCCGACGCCGGTGTGCAGCGCCGCCAACTCGAACTTCTACGCCGCATCAATGAAGCGCACCGGAAAGAACGGCCTGACCCCCGACTCGAAGCCCGCATCCAAAGCTTCGAACTGGCCTACCGCATGCAGATCGAGGCCGCTGATGCTTTCGACCTCACCCAAGAACCCCAAGCCATGCGCGACCTCTATGGCGAAGGCGTTCATGGCAGGCAGACCCTCATCGCCCGCCGACTGCTCGAGCGCGGCGTGCGCATGGTCCAGCTCTGGCATGGCGCGGGCCAACCCTGGGACAATCACGACAGCATCGCCACCAATCACCGCAAGCTCGCCGCCCAGATAGATCAACCCATCGCCGCCCTGCTGCATGACCTGAAACAGCGCGGCCTGTTGGAGGACACGCTCGTCATCTGGGGCGGTGAATTTGGCCGCACACCCACCGTGGAAATGAGTGGCGGCAAATCAAAGCTCGGTCGGGATCACAATCACTACGGCTTCACCGTCTGGATGGCAGGTGGCGGCATCAAAGGCGGCACCGTCCACGGCAGCACCGATGAGTTTGGCTTCGCCGCCCAAGAAAACCCCGTCAGCGTGCACGACCTCCACGCCACCATCCTCCACCTCATGGGTCTGAATCACGAAGACCTGACCTACCCCTACGCCGGCCGCGACTTTCGTTTGACCGATGTGTACGGAGAGGTACTGAGACCGATTCTGGCATGATCTGGCTCAATCGTCATAATGAAAGCGGCACTGCATGATGATCAGGCTTTCACCCTCCACTCGATAAATGAGCCGGTGTTCCTGAGTGATGCGTCTCGACCACCAGCCTTTCAGATTGTTTTTCAACGGCTCCGGTTTGCCAATGCCCAAGAACGGACTTCTCAACGCATCACGAATCAGTTCATTCACGCGTAGAAGCGTTTTGCGGTCATGCTCTTGCCAGAACAGGTAGTCCTTCCAGCCATTGGGTAGCCAGGTCAGTCGCATAGCTCGCCTGATTGGATCTTACCTGCCGCGTAGTCCTCCAAACTTTGCTGAATCTGATTGGCGTTCGCCCTTGTGGAGTGGAGATGCAGGGTCGTTTCCATCGCCTCATATTCCTCGATTGCCAAGAGCACCACTTTTCCCGCACCATTCCTGGTGATGGTGATGGGCTCCCGGTCGCGAGATGCTGTCTCCATGAGTCCAGCCAATTGGTTTCGTGCGTCGGTGTAATTGATTGTGAGCATGCGAAAAGGTTCACACCTGAACAGAATTCTGTCAATATCCAACTCCACCCGAAACATCTGTTTCGCCCATGATCGAATTCAGGCTCCCTCCACGTATTCATCTTGCCCCCCCTTTGGAGATTCCCTTCCCATGACACCTATCCGCGACTTCCAATCCCTCGAAACCCGCCGCCAATTCTTCGGTCGGGGTAAGAACGCCTTGGGCTACGCTGCGCTGACTTCCCTGCTCGGTGAAAGCCTGTCCCAGGCGGATGCAGGCTTTCCTCAGCCCCACTTCGCCCCCAAGGCCAAGCGCGTCATTTACCTGCACATGGTCGGCGGCCCGTCCCAGATGGATCTCTTCGATCACAAACCGAAGATGCAGGAATGGTATGACAAGGACCTGCCCGCCAGCATCCGCCAGGGCCAGCGCCTCACCACCATGACCAGCGGCCAAGCCCGCTTCCCCATCGCCCCGTCCAAATACCGCTTCGCCCCCAAAGGCCAGTGCGGCATGTGGATGAATGATGAACTCCTGCCTTTCCTCGGCAAATCCGCCGACGACATCTGCTGGATGCGCTCCCTGCACACGGAGGCCATCAACCACGAACCCGCCATCGCCGCCATGCAGACCGGCAACCAAGTCACGGGTCGTCCCTGCCTCGGCTCCTGGGCCTCCTACGGCCTGGGCTCGATGAATCAAAACCTGCCCACCTTTGTCGTGCTCGTCGCCACCCCGACCAATCGCGCCCAAGAGCAGGCCATCTCCTCCCGCCTCTGGTCGTCTGGTTACCTGCCCGGCGAGCACGCGGGCGTTTCCTTCCGCAGTTCCGGGGATCCCATCCTTTACATCAACAATCCCCCAGGGGTGCCCAGTTCCGTCCGCCGCCGCACCCTCGACGGCATCAACGCCCTCAACGAACTGACTTACCAGCAAATCGGCGATCCCCAAACGCACACCCGCATTCAGCAGTATGAAATGGCTTTCCGCATGCAGTCCAGCGTGCCCGAGTTGACCGACATCGCTAAGGAACCCGACCACATCTTCAAACTTTACGGCGACGCCGCCAAAAAGCCCGGCTCCTTCGCCAACAGCGTGCTCATGGCCCGCCGCCTCGTCGAGCGTGGCGTTCGGTTCGTTCAGATCTACCACAACAACTGGGATCACCACTCGGATGTCAATGGCCGCATGCCCTCCCAGTGCCGCGACATCGACCAGCCCTGCCACGCCCTCATCGAGGACCTCAAACAGCGCGGCATGTTCGAAGACACCCTCATCATCTGGGGCGGCGAGTTCGGACGCACCATCTACAGTCAAGGTGGCCTCACCAAAGAAAACTATGGGCGCGACCACCACCCACGCTGCTTCTCCATGTGGATGGCTGGCGGCGGCGCCAAAGGCGGGGCCATCTATGGCGAGACCGACGACTTCTCCTACAACATCGTCAAAGACCCGCTGCACATCAGCGACTTCCACGCCACCATCCTGCACCTGCTCGGTTTCCAGCACGACCGCTTCACCTATCGCTTCCAAGGTCTCGATGGCCGCCTCACCGGCGTCGAACCCGCCAAAATCATTAAAGCCCTCATCGCGTAGCTGCCCCCCGTTGGAGTCAAGGCTTGAGCCGATCATTCGGAAGAGGACACCGCCCTGCCCGCCCCATCCCCACTCAAGGTTCAA
>JBIIUD010000562.1:0-3203 GCA_044340175.1 Verrucomicrobiaceae bacterium | reverse complement strand
GATCCGCGCAGTCCTGCTCGGTGAGCACACTTTCCAACCCCTCAGGCATGAGGGAGATCGGCAGCAGCTTTGTGTCTTTGATGTCTGCCTTGGGCACCACCACCTCCAAACCCCCAACCGCTCGCAACGTCAGATGATTGGGGGTTTCAGCGACGATTAACCCGAGCACGATTGAGCCGTCTTTTTTCATCACCTGCGTCGCCGCGTTGCGCTGTTCGACGGCTCGATTCGGATCAAAAATCGCCTCCACAATCTGCTCCGGCGGCTTCGTGGCCACGGTGGCCAGATTCGGCCCGAGTTCGATGCCCATGTCCGCCCACTGATGACACGCCATGCACGCCCGTTGATACACGACTTGGCCCCGTTTGGCGTCGCCAGCCAGTTCCGCGCCTGCTTTGACATAGCGGGCGACGACCTTTTGGCGATCCGCATTGACCTGAGTGATGACCGGAGCGGCCACCACCGCAGCGGCCTTGGATTCAGCTGGAAACCAACTTTCGAGTTCCTGTTTCGATATCGCTTCACTGCCCGCCGCCAGCAACGCGGCTCCGCGGGCCCTAGGGTGGGCGGCCTGCAGGGCTGCGATCAGCTTTTTCGTTTCATCACCGTTCAACAAAGCGGCTGTCCACAAAGCCTGAAGCCGCGCCGTTTCCTCCGCCGCCGTCTCCGCCACCTCCAACAATTTCGGCACCCCCGCCTTGCCTCCGTCCTCCAGCAACAACCGCTGCGCCGTGTCCCGCCGCCAACGGATCGGCGATGCCATTTCCTGCGCTGCACTCGCCCGGGAAATCACCACCGGACCTTCCACGCGACGACCCGACTCACTGACGCGGTAAATCCTTCCCATCGTCTCACCCGCACGCAGATCCAGTCCGCGCGCGATCTCCGCCGGGATCCACTCGGGATGCTCCAGCACCAGTCGATACATGTCCACCACATACAGCGATCCATCAGGACCGGACCGCGCCATCGTGGGCCGGAACCAAGGATCCCGACTGGCGAGGAATTCTTTCCCTGTATCCTCCGGGTGACGGCGGCTCCGCAGAGGAAAAGCAGTGTCATCGAGCAGCTCCCGATGCAGTAGATTGTTCTGCGGTTCGCACACCATCAGCCACGTCTCTTGCCCCCGCCTCCATGGCATGGGGGAGCAACCGGAGGTCAGCGTATTCGTCGCATCAGCCCAGTTGTAGCGTCGCAGCGCAGGGGCGATGGGATGCAACGTTTTGTCCTCATTCACCACAGCGCGCACGGACTTCGCGACCCGCTCCGGATGTCGCTCCAAATACTCGAGCGGCAAATGATAGTGCCAGGCCATCGTACTGTTATTGTTGCCGAACCAATTGCCAAAATCATCCCGCCACTTGCCATACTGACTGCGCCCAGCCTCCAGCTTGAACTCTCCCGTAGTGGGGTGAAACCGAAAGTCGTTCGTGCCCAGGCTCACCTTTTGGCCGGATTTTACACAAGTGATCTCACCGCCACTGTCCCCATTGGCGCCATGCAACCAACCGTCCAGCCCCAAACAAAAACCGTTCACCAGATGCTGCGGATTGCCTGCCGTGAAACCCGTGAACCACGTTTCTCTCTCATCGCATTTGCCATCCCCATTGGTGTCCTTGGCATAGAAGATGTCTGGGATATTGGAAACAAACACGCCGCCCTTCCAAAAAGCCAGTCCAGTGGGGTGCAGCAGCCCCTCAAGGAATGTCGTGGCCTTGTCATAGACACCGTCACCATCCTCATCCGTCAGGATTTTGATCCGCCCGCCTTGCAGCGCGGACACCTGTCCCTGACCGACTGAGCCGTCCTTGGTTTTTTCGCCAGGCGCAAACGGGTAGTCGCCCATCTCCACCACCCAGAGGCGACCCTGTTCATCCCAATCCACAAAGACCGGATCCTGAACCAGAGGCTCCGCCGCCACCAACCGGACTTCCCATCCAGGGGTGGCTTGCAAGGCCTTCAACGACTGCTCAGCGCTCATGGGTGCAGGTCCAGGGACACGCAACAGCTCTTGGTACGGAATCTTTTTCACCCCACCCGGCAGCGCCTGAGTCTGCTCGTTTTTTATCCACAGGGCGCCCTCGCGAAAGGAGACCTCACTGCCGTCACCGTCCCGCCTTAGCATCGATGGCAAACTGTTCGCATCCCCAGGCTTGCCTTCTCTCAGCACCTGCGTCCAACCCACTTTCCAGTCCACATTCTTCTTTTCGACCGGATTGAAGAGGTAAACGCCATAGCCATCCGCGTTTGAAATCACCAAATCGTCGTGCTTGTCCCCATTCAAGTCCACCAACTGCCAACCGCCTTTATGCGCCAGTTCAGGCGTCACCACTCCCGGGTCGAACGGCTCCACCGCTCCCAGCATCCTCACCCCGCACAAACTGAACAATAGCCATCGCATCTCACCTTTACGCTCCACCTGTCTTGCTCATTGCACCACCAGCGTCAACATCCTGTCATCGATTCAACAGGGAAACCGAAGCGCCTCGGGCAAGCACCAAACGGAATCCGATGGTATTGCGCCGTGTGTCAGCCGCCAACGCCAACCGCGAAGAGGCCAGCAACTCTTCCTGAGAATGACTCTTCCAGTTGCCACCACGCACAGTGCCAAGAACACTCACCAAGCCGGTCGCCTCAGAAGCCTCTGCCTTAAGTTCGTAATCGGTTCCCACCCACTCAGAAACGTTGCCGGCCAAACCCGCCAACCCGTTTTCATTCGGTAGCAATGCCGTCACGGGTGCGGTGAAACTAAACCGATCATCATAGCCCGGAATGGCCGCGTCAGCCCCTGAGCGCTGGACCGCCGTCACATCCGCAAAGTTGTCGTAGTGCGACGGTGGTGGCCAGTCAAATCCCCAGGGATAGATCCCCCGAATCCGGCCACTGCGCTGGGCAGGATCCGCCCCACGCTCCAGCGGTAACCCCGCCGCACGACTCCACTCTTCATCGGTTGGCAGGCGATACCCATCTCCCGGCCCGATCAAACCCGACACCCGTTCCCGCTCCGTCAACCACACACAGAAGGCGCGCGCTTCTTCCCGTGAAACATTCATCACAGGTTGGGTTGCGGCTCTCGACTCGGCACCATCTCCGCCCTGCGGACGTTTGGCGCCGGATTCTTTGGCATACTCCAGGTAGTCGCGCCGGCGTGTCTCCCAAACCGCCATCAACACCTCGCCCAACGGCACAAACTTCATCCCCAA